>NZ_JAGGQX010000028.1:0-80504 GCF_018613095.1 Bacillus sp. ISL-75 | reverse complement strand
ATGTACGCGAAACTGTGAAGCAATTTCTGAAGAGCCCGGTGCGGGAAATCCGCACGCCGGGTTCTGTGGGGGTTTGAGTCGCCAATTGGGCGACCTTTCTACCCGGAGAACTGAAAGTAAAAGAGACAGCCGTGAGGCTATCCCATTGAAATCAGTTTCTTACTCTACAATTAAAATTGATAGCCCCCACATTTGCTTTATGTGATTTTTGCTTTCAATCCAGTTTTTTTCTTAGTTTGGCATTTCATTGGCAACATTTACATAGATATTTGTCAGAAAATTCGAATGTAAGGACATCTCTTTTAATAAAGTAATGTAAACGGGCGTAAAAAGTCTTTCTGCCGAAAAGTTTCATATTGCGGTAAGTAAAGGAACTATGTTCTTTTTAATTAAAAGGGAGGGGTTAAAACTGCATATTGTAGCCTGTATCAAGCAAGTGCCTGACACCAAAATTATCAAGATGAATCCAAAGACAAACACGATGGACCGGAGGACGGCGCCTGCGATATTGAATCCGTATGATACTCATGCTGTTGAAGAGGCAGTTCGTCTAAAGGAAAGGTACGGGGGAATCGTATCAGTCGTAACAATGGGGCCGCCTCCGGCGGTTAACGCAATTAAAACGTGCATTGAAATAGGCGCCGATGAGGGCTATTTGATCACGGACCGCCGGTTTGCGGGTGCGGATACATTGGCAACGAGCTATGCCGTATCAAAGGCACTTGAAAAAATTGCAAAACTTAAGCCGATAGATTTGATCATTTGCGGAAAAATGTCCATTGATGGAGATACCGGGCAAGTCGGACCTGGAATTGCGCGGAGGCTTGATATTCCCCCGCTGACTTCTGTGAACAAAGTAGTGGAAATCAATCAAGAAGAAGGATATGCCATTGTCCATCGCAAGTTGGAGGACGGATATGAAGTCGTCCGATCCACATTGCCGTGTTTGTTTTCCGTTGAAAAAACAATCAATGAAGTGCCGTATTCTCCGCTTCCAAACATGATAAAAGCTGCCAGATATAAACCTCATATCTGGTCTGTTGATGACCTGGAAGAGGTTGATGTGAAGCAGCTTGGTTTGAAGGGATCTCCAACGATTGTCTCCAAAGTTTGGGCTCCACAAAAGCCGGCAGGGGGAACGTTCCTTGAAGGTAACCCAATGGCACAAGTAGAGCAGTTGGTCTCTGTCATGCTTGAAAAGAAAGAATTGTTTGAATCAAAGGAGGAAATGTAATTGGATTTCCGAGATTATAAAGGTGTTTGGGTGTTCATTGAACAAAAAGATGGAGTTGTTGCGCACCTTTCCCTTGAACTATTGGGTGCCGGCAGAAAGTTGGCAGACAAACGGGGAGTGGAATTGGCCGGTATTCTAATAGGAGAAAATGTTAAACATTTAACGAAGACCGTTTTTGAATACGGAGCAGATACAGTGTATGTCTATGATCAGCCCATCTTTAAACATTACCGGACCGAGTCCTTCATGAAGGCGCTGCTGGAATGTACTGAAAAATATAAACCAGAAATTATCCTCTACGGGGCCACCTCAACGGGTAAAGACTTGGCAAGTGCAGTGGCCACCGATATGCCGACAGGTTTGACAGCAGATACGACAGAGCTGGATGTTGAAGAGGAAACGGGGTTACTATTGGCGAGCAGGCCGGCTTTTGGCGGAAATATTATGGCGACGATTTTATGTAAAAAATATCGGCCCCAAATGGCGACAGTCCGCGCCAAAGTCATGAAAGCGCTGACCCCAGAGTCCGGGAGAACAGGCAAGATCATCGAAGAAACAATATCCCTAAAAGAAGAAGATATTCGGACAAAAGTCTTGGAAATTGTAAAGGAAACGGTAAAGAAAGTAAGAATCGACGAAGCGGATATTATTGTTGCAGGCGGAAAAGGTTTAGGGAGTCACGAGGGGTTTCAGTTAATACACCAATTAGCAGAAACTCTTGGAGGAGCGGTTGGTGCCAGCAGGGATGTGGTGGAAGCGGGTTGGATCGATCACGCTCATCAAGTAGGTCAAACCGGTGTGACGGTAACGCCAAAAATTTATTTTGCAATTGGAATTTCCGGTGCGATTCAACATATTGTGGGAATGAAAAATTCCGGTTTAATTATTGCCATTAATAAGGACAAAGAAGCCCCCATTTTTCAGACCTGTCATTATGGAATTGTAGGCGATGCCTTTGAAATCGTACCTATTCTAATCGAACAGTTTAAAAAGGCTTTATCCAGAGAAAAGGTAAGCAATACCAGCGAAGGTTGATGGAATGATGCCGGGGCGAGAAACATAAAATAAAAATTCTCAAAAAGGTCGGAGTCTTTAGTTCACACAATAAATTATTTGTTACTCACGATAACCCTATAATAAAGCCTCATAGTGATTTTTCACTCATGAGGCTTTTTCCTATATATATCTATAATAGAAGCCTAATGAAATCTGGAATAGATGGATAAATAAATTAGCTTATTGGAAAGATAAATTAATTAAAAGGGGATATTTTATGATAAAAACAGCCTTTTGCCATTATTCTCTTTAATTCCATTCTTTCATTTATAATAAAGTAAAAATAATTAACGATATTTGGATGTTTACATTTCTCTTTAGCTGCTGATTTATACTATAGTTGAGTTCAAATACAAGATGGTTAAACAATATCAGTAAACAGGAGATTTAAATGGAAGATACACTTATACCCATTCTGAGAACAGCTGTCAGCTTTATGATTTTAATACTCGTTACTCTGGTTATTGGAAAGCATATTAACTCTCATAAAAACCACTATAGCTTTGCATTATCCGTTACAATTGGTTCCTTTATAGCTAACATGGGGTTTGATACAAATATAAAGTTCAAAGAAATGCTAATTTCATTTCTTGTATTAGTTTTAATGTTTTATTTGTTCATGGTGTTATCTTCTAGGAGTCGAAGTTTTAGAAAATGGTTATCTGGTAGACCAACCCTGCTAATAGAAAAAGGAAAATTACTAGACAAAAATATGAAAAAGGTTAAATTCTCGATTGACGACCTTAATCAGCTTTTAAGGGAAAAGGATATCTTTAATATATTTGAAGTGGAATACGCATTACTAGAAGTGAGCGGGGAATTATCCATTCTTAAAAAGATACCGTTTCAAAATGTAATAAAAAAAGATTTAAATTTGCCCAATTCATCAGAGTCGCTGCCAGTTGAACTAATTATGGACGGGAAAATCATCGAAAAGAACGCTTCCGGCATCTATAACCGTGAGTGGATTGAAGCTGAATTCAAAAGAAGAAATTTACGAATAGAAGAAATTTATTATGCTGTAGTCAATAGCGGTGGTTACCTTTTTGTAGACAAATATGAAGATAAAATAACTTCACCTACAGATGTTGAATAATTTGGAAAGGCTAATTGATAATAAGTTGTGAAAAATGGATACCAATCCAATTATACAGGAGTAGCCAGTTTTTGATTGGATTGGTAATTTGTCCATATCATAAAACCAGTTATTAGAATTATGATGGAGTTCTGGACTCCTTCGTCCTCTAGCTGCTTCTTGCTGACGAATCGCAGGCGCAACGCTATCCGTACCACCTCCACATGCCCTCTGTATATCCCGTGTGCGTTTATAGGCTTTCGCAATATTTATAGGAAGGATAATGTCGAATATTAATTTATAATAATCTAAATTTTTAACATCTTTAGACATATAGAATAGAAAAATATATAATCATTATGAGGAAAAAACATGAAAAGAGGAGAAATAATGGATATAAAACGTCAAAATGTCGATTTTGGTAATTCGGTCTTTCAAACCCTTGTGGACGGTTATTATTTTGAGATTCCTACAAATGTAGTAGAAATAACGAGGGAAAAGGCAGACGGCCACTTTCCGTCTACTTTCCATGATCCCCAATCCCTTCTTCAAAGTTTACTCATTTCAACTACGATAGACGGTGTAGAGAAATATTATCTGGTGGGCGAATCAGCGGAAAAACAAGCATTAGGAAACAGTCATATCAACAAACTTCATGATAAAACGGAATCTGAGATTCCCTATGTGATGTTCCTAGCGTCAGCAGCTTATTACAATGTATTAAAAGGGAACGGCATTGAAGATAAACGGGTGAACATTAATTATTTTTCAACCATGCTTCCAATTTGGTTGCTTAAGAAAACGAACAAGTTCAGTGATATGCAAAATAAAATGGCAAGTCGATTTGAAGGGGAGCACAAAGTTACGATTTTAACACCAGGATTTGAAAGAGTTGTATCCATTCATGTCGAAACAAGCAAATGCCGGATTGAAAGTGAAGTTGCTCGTTGGGCAATTAAAAAAGATTTTGATTTACAAGATCGTGAGGAAGCAAATTCATTTCAAAACTTTGAAACTCTAATTGTGGATTTAGGCGGAGGGACTGTTGATCTTGCATTGCTTCAATTAGGACTTCAAGCTCCTAAAAGCAGGGAATCATTGAATTGCTTCGCAGACATTTCGTATCTAAAACACATTGAGAAACTAAGAAGTGAAAAGTTACTCGAGTACTTTGGTGATGTTCGTTCACTAGAAGAATTCATTATCAATAACAT
Organism: Bacillus sp. ISL-75; assembly: GCF_018613095.1. Taxonomy (NCBI): domain Bacteria; kingdom Bacillati; phylum Bacillota; class Bacilli; order Caryophanales; family Bacillaceae; genus Bacillus; species Bacillus sp. ISL-75. The sequence goes on along the minus strand of NZ_JAGGQX010000028.1, from coordinate 75,925 downwards.
TGAGAAAACAAAAATGGAGCAAAGGGATGGAAATAGCGGTAAAAAGGTTGATCTCACAGAGCAAATCCATGAGTCATTAAGGGAGTACACGCAAATTTTAATAACGAAAATTGAAAACACATTCCCATCACCTAAAGATAAGGTCTATAAATATGTTTATATTGGTGGAATAGCCAGCATCCTTAAACGATTCATCCAAGAATCGATCAATATAAGGTATGGAGACGAAATTAGAGAGCAAAATCATCTATTCCTTCAAGATACAAGAAAGTTAAATTTATATGGTCTAGAAATAATAAGCAGGCATGAAACAAACTTAGTTTTCGCTTAAGAAGAGGAGGAGAATGTATGAACAACAAAGATCATCTTCTTGGTGAAAAGTTCTTTGGCGGATTAAACAATATGTATTCACATCTAGGTGCACAGATGGTTTCACCATTTTACGTACTATCGAACTTTTTTCTAACTGCTGTTAATCACCAAACGGATGAGGTCAGATTAATGAATAAGGAATCAGGAAGTAAATACGAACGTGTATTGCTTACTTTAGAAACTTTGAAAATCTCTCCAAAGGTGTATTCAATACTTGAGCAAAAAGCACAAGCAAATGAGCTGGAGGAATATATTACAAATCTTGTTGAGCATGATTTAGATAAAGTGGAAAAAGAAGAAGAGGCAATAACCTTATTTGATACACTTCGTGAAGAGTTTTTAGGTGAGATCAACTTACTTAAACAAAAATTCGCATCCCGTCTTGTTGAAGATCCTAATGAGATGGGGTCCGGCCAAGAAACCGAGTTGCGGGATTTTGTAACGAAACTGGGTGAGCAAAAATTAGACAAGGAAGAATTCCAAACGTTGTTAAACTCCCTCCGCAGAGAGTTTTTAGACGAGATTAACTTACTTAAAAAGGAACTTACCTTCCGTCCGGTTACCAATCCAAATAAGTATAATCCTGCCATTGAACCTGCGGAAGAAGCGAAAGATATTAAAGAAGGACAATTAGTCAAAAGTGATCAAGTAAAAGGGACTATTAAAGAAGTTATAGATATGGATTTTTAAATATGAAATAGCGGAGTGATGCTCTGCTACTTTAATAAAACGTCCAAGAGATTCCTCTTGGACGTTCGTTGTAAACGGAAGAAGGAACCAACTTCTGTACTCCACTAATTAGTTTACAAATCCTAAAATCTTTGTTTCCAAAATCGCTGCCCCATGGCCTGAGATGGAAATTGTTCTTTCATTTTTTCATCGATTAGGGTACTGGAGTGGTTAAAATAGTTTTTCCACATTTCAAACATTTCTAAGTTTTGAGCCATTTACTTTGTCTCCTCCACTTTTTCCATTTTTGCTAACACTTATGGTCCCCAATTAATTCTAAATAAAGTTAGGGTAAATATGTGAAGAAAAAGTATATACTTTAAACAATAACTAATTGACAAGCTTCTCATATAGGTGTAAATTACATATAGTGTTTTTTATTAATTAGGAGGTTTTTTATAATGGAATTAAACAATGAGTTCGTTACTAATTTTGGTGAATCTCTATTAAACATTTGGACAAACAGTTTGGACAAGGTGACCGATTCTCAAAAAGAAATAGAAAATCTTTTGCTTCAAGCATTTACAACACAAAAAGAATCATTGGAGAAAATTGCTGAAGGAATGGACTTTATCCAAGAACAACAGAAAAAATTAATTGCAGATGTTCGCGATTATGTAATGCAAAATGTTGAAACAGTTTACGGTGAACAAGCAAGCCAAACTTTCGAAAAGTGGTATGCTCAACTAGATGAAATAAATATCCGTGTTCAACAGTTAACCTCCACTCCATACAAAGAAAGTTTAAATTTATTAAATCAGTCACAAGAGCAGTTCCAACAATCGATTAAAAATAGTATCGAACAGCAAAGAAAGATTCGTGAAGAGGCTGTAAATCAATTTAAAACTGCACAAAAAGGATTTATGGATTTATTTGAATCCAACACAAAAATGGCATTTAATTTGTTTAAGTAGAACAGCGAATTTTCGCTGTTATATTTACAATGTACATATAATACTAAAGGGGCAATTGTAGCCACCATTGTGGAACGTAATTAAAATATAGTTCAACAATTTGATTTTTTTCAATGCTGGCCTCCTAATATCCTTATCTTGCTCTCATAATTTGGAATATTTAATACTTCTATCATTCTGGGAAAAGATACTAGTCAGATGACGTTAAATGATATTATTCAAGACTTTGTTCATGTTATTGAAACAAAAACGAAGGCGATAAATAGTTATAATGGATAAGAATTTCCTGCATATTAAGAATAATGCTTTATTTTGGAAAGTAAAGACTGTATTTCGTTCTGCTATTTTTTATTAAATTCTATTAAATAAAAGAAATTTTTTTGTTTTACCGACTAACAAATATTTCCTTTTTGTTTAAGTCAAAATGATAAAGAAATTGGAAAATATATACCTTAATCTTTATCAACGGGTGCAAAGAAAGGAGTTGCCATTTGGCAGCTCCTTGTTGTGTTAATAAGCAGTTTAGCTAAACCAGAATTTCGCATTATATTCGATCCTCTGTAGTGGACATCTTGGCTGCAAGGATGGATAACGGGTGCTTTGGACTTAGAACAAAATGGACGAGTCTTTTGTGTTTTTGTATACCAATTAATATTCTAAACAGGAATTTTCTATTATAACCGTAAACACAAAACTATAATTCTATAGGGTGTGGTTTGGGCGGGGATACTTTTTGTGACAGGTCCGTATATAACAATTAGATCTCTGTTCGCAGGGGTTCTTGAAAAGAGTTGCCCATTTGTTAATACTATTTGAGTATATGGAGAAATATTTAATCGTAATCGTCCATCACTACTCTCCAACTCACTATTAAAATAATCTACTTTTACATTCTGATATGGGCTATCTTTTACCATGACAAGTGCTTGATATTGTGGAGGGTAAATCAGAAGAGCAGGTGCATTTCCATCATAATATCCAGTCACGCGATCTCCTACTGCCACCATTACATGGTCAACAAAGTAGGTTGTGGGTGACACCACGAAATTTACTAATGCTCCCAATCCGTTTTCTACAGATATTAATTTATAACAGCCTTCACCTTCACCATTTTGTCCTGTAAAAAAATCACTAATCATAGTGACAGTCCCGTGAAAAGAATAAAAATTTGTCATACAATACCTCCATTACTTTAAAAAGATAATGGCTAATTAACTTTGTTCCATAAGTATAGTTACCATACGTTTGTTCTTGGAATTGCCTGAACAAATAACTCCCCCAATAAACATTTGACAATTACTTGGTGTACCATATGCAGGTCAATACCTATATGACACCATAAGGTTAAGAAAATGTTCTGTATAGTAAGTTTAAGGTGATTCATAAGTGAAAAAATGTTTATTGTTGATAAACCATGAAAGAGCTAATAATTTTATAAGGTCTGTATGGAGCTTACCAAGAAATAACTATTATATAGGTAAATACACATTTATGAGAGTACAGGTTGATAGGTAAATGATTGACATCGTTTATTTTTGAATAAATTTACAAAACAGAATGTGAAGAATCGTACTTAAAAAAACAGGGGGCTTTGCTTCAATATAGGAATTACACATTTTTCTTATTCAAGTAAAGGGTACAGTTAAGTGGAAGAAGAAAAATAATTGATTGTAATAAAAACCGATATGCGATATATTGGTTTTATGGAAAAAGACATGATAAAACCAATTAAACGTTTGTCGTTTAGAGATGAAGTATATCAAACTTTAAAAAAGTCGATTATTACCTTGGAATTACAACCAGAAGAACGCCTAAATGACAAAGAATTAGCAGAGAAGTTTGGAATTAGTCGTACTCCTGTTAGGGAAGCATTAAAACGACTTGAAGACGAAGGACTTGTTGAGTCACTACCAGGATCTTCTACTCGCGTAGCACCATTAAAGTTAGAGGAGGCGAAACATGCTTTTACGGTTGTAGCAGCTTTACATGCTTTAGCTGCTCGACTTGCAAATCCTTTATTGAAGGAAACGGATATTGAAGAATTAGAATTTAGCAATAAGACTTTGAGAGTAGCCATTGGAAAAGGTGATGTGATTAAGGCCATTGAAGCAGATGGAGCTTTTCATAAGGTTTTCCTAGATGCGGCTGCTAACCCTGAAATTGCCTTGGCATTGGAACGTATCATACCTAAAATTCAACGATTAGAAATCTCACAATTTATTTCGCTCAAAGGGTTAAAATCGGTAGAACAGCACGATCAAATTATATCATCTTGTAAAAATCAAGAACATGAAAGAGTAGTCCGTCTTGTAGAAGAAAACTGGCTAAGTCTTGGCGAACTATTAACACACCAAACGGAGCCGAGGTGAGTTCAGTTGAAATCAATATTAATAGGTATATGTGCAGCTTTCTTTTTTGCCTTTACATTTGTTCTTAATGCATCTATGGAGCTGTCTGGTGGTAGTTGGATTTGGAGTGCCTCACTCCGATATATTTTTATGGTTCCATTCCTTTTGTGTATTGTAATCGTGAGAAAAAATCTACGGTCACTCTTAAAGGAAATGAGAAAAAAACCAGGAAAATGGATGTTATGGAGCTTTGTTGGTTTCGGGTTATTCTATGCTCCATTATGTTTTGCCTCTGCTTATTCACCTGGTTGGCTGATCGCTGGTACATGGCAAATTACGATTATTTCTGGTGCATTACTTGCACCGTTATTTTTTGAAACGAATCACACAAAGCATGGTCCATAACAAGTAAGAGGGAAAATTTCCTTTAGAGGTCTAATCATGTCAATGATCATTCTGTTAGGTATTGTTCTCATGCAAATGGAACATGCAAAGCTACTTTCTTTAGAAAATCTATTATTGGGAGTTGTCCCGATTCTAATCGCATCATTTGCCTATCCTTTAGGGAATCGGAAAATGATGGATGTTTGTGAAGGGCGTTTAGATGCATATCAACAAGTCTTAGGTATGACATTAGCAAGTCTTCCATTCTGGTTTTTACTTTCCTTGTATGGCTTGTTTACCGTTGGAGTACCAAGTGGCGGGCAAAGTCTTCAATCGTTAATGGTAGGATTTTTTTCAGGAGTCATTGCGACTGTCTTATTTTTCATGGCTACAGATATGGTAAGAGGAAATATGCAAAAGTTAGCTGCTGTTGAAGCAACGCAATCAATGGAAGTGGTTTTTGCATTAGTGGGGGAACTAATATTTCTATCTATACCTCTTCCTTCTACATTATCCTGGGGCGGTATTTTGATCGTTATCTTTGGAATGATTTTGCATAGCTATGTTTCAAATAAAAGAGTGGAAAGTTATTTAGATCAGTCAGTTAATTTTAACTAAATAAAGGGTGCGATGCTGAAAGAAGGCATCGCTTTTTCACTATGAAATTTTCATCGGTTTCCTAGTAGTCAACCAATTGCAGGGCAATATAAATCATTTTTATAATGAACCGAAAGAATTTCCTAGTGTATATAGTTGGTAATAAAATTAATCCCATACAATTTGTGGGATTTTTTTTATTGTTCTTCATAGCTTGTAAAAAGCGAATTGCGACGTTCTCGGCATCGGAAGGCAAGTAAAGGCATACAATCCGAACATTTGGAAGTCTATAAATTGGCGCAAAGACTTTCCAGTAATGTCGATCGAACCGAATTTCGACGTGCAGATCCTTAACTCGGAAGAATAATAGCTTGGGTGGGCCCGTACTCAGATTGGAGAACGCGTCCAATGAATGACCCATATTATGGTACGTTGTTTTTTTGATATTCCATATTTTCAAGTTAAAGACTATAAAACGTTAGCAAGGAAAGAAGAAAGGATGTAATAATTATTGCGATAAGTGGACGTATTGCTTTGGTACGTAATTCTTTTAAGCTAATATTTAATCCTAAGCCGGTCATAGACATGGTTAATAAAAATGAAGTGAAAACTGCAATATCTGACATAAGTTTTTTTGATACTACAACCTCATTTCCGATAATATAGCTCCCCACAAAACTCATAACCATAAAACCAATTAAAAACCATGGAAACTCGAATTTTGCCTCTCCCTCCATTTTTCCTTTCTTTTTCATCCAAAACATAAGGACAAAACAAAGAGGAATTAATAGAAACACACGTGCAAGTTTGGCGAGTAAAGCGTTTGCAAGAGTATCCTGGCCAGCAGGCGCAGCTGCTAAAGCAACGTGGCCAATCTCATGAAGGCTAATTCCAACCCAATTCCCGTAGTCTATAGGACTAATAGGTAAAAAAGGAAATAGTAACGTATAGATAATTGAAAAAACTGTTCCTACTAAAGCGATGATACCGACTCCCATTGCCGTATCCTCATCTTTTGCTTTTATAATTGGCGATACGGCTGCGATGGCAGCAGCGCCACATATGCCTGTTCCAACACTTAATAATAAAGAAAGATTAAGATCTGCTTTGAGCCATTTGGCAAGTATCATCAGAACAACAACGATTGAAAAAATGATTGTTACGGCTACTCTTAGCAATAGTGGAAAACCCTGATGAAATATGCCGATCATGTTAAGCTTTAAACCATAAAGAATGATGGCCAATCTTAGCAGTTTTTTGGATGAAAATTGAATACCAGTACGTAATCTCTCTGGGTATCCAAACACTTGTCTATAAACCAAAGCAAGTAAAATGTTATTTATCTGAACTTACGGTTAAAAATAAGTTTATGAAGGACTCTAAATAAGACCGATTGCGTTTGAGTATGACACATGAAGGGAATTGGTAAATCGTAATGTGGAGAAATTGGACATACTATCAGAAAACTGCATTTCGCATTGTTATCATATATATGGCGATTAGCGTTTTGTGGGTTTTGTTATCTGATTGGGTATTGATATATTTCTTTAAGTCAGAAGTAAAGTGGCTGCAAAATGCGAAGGGGTCTTTTTATATATTGTTAAGTGGATTTCTATATTACTACTTAATTCAAAAGGGGATTAAAGCGGCTATAGAAAATCAACAGCAATATCGGCTGATTGTTGAAAATGCATCCGAATTAATCACTATCCTAGATACGAACGGAAAAATAATGTATGCCTCTCCCTCTTTTCAAAAAATCGTTGGTTATTCTTCCAAAGAATGCGAAGGGAAATTCGTTTTTGAGTTTATTCATAGGGAAGATCGCGTTAAAACACTGAAAACGTTACATACTAGAGTGCTAAATAAAATTAGTGATCAAGTTGAAATTAAGTTGATCCATAAAGATGGTCATATAGTAGTAGTCGAGACGAAAGGTATCCCTAATACTGAAAAAAATGGGGAAGTGGAACAAATAGTGCTGCTGGCCCATGATATAACAGAACGAAAAAAGAACGAAGAAAAAATAAAACATCTGGCATATCATGATACATTAACGGGATTGCTAAACAGAAATTATTTTCGCGATTGTTTTAAAGAATCTATTGCTCGTGCTGAAAAGGCTAAGCAAATGTTAGCTGTCTTATTTATTGATTTAGACCGATTTAAAGTGGTCAATGATACGTTTGGGCATAGTGTAGGTGATATTTTATTAAAACAAACAGCAGAAAAACTTATGCGTTCTGTAAGTAAAAATGATTTAATCTGCCGTCAGGGCGGAGATGAATTTATTCTCTTATTAAATAACACCACTAAAGAGGAAACAGAACGAACAGCAAATAAGATTCATGAAACATTGTCTTCTCCTTTTGTTTTATCAGGTAACGAAGTGTATATTACTCCAAGTATTGGAATTAGCTTTTATCCTCAGGATGGACTTGAGGTGGAAAGTCTCATTAAAAATGCAGATATGGCGATGTATGATGCTAAAAGTAAGGGTAAAAACAATTATCAGTTTTATAGCCTTAATAAAGCGGAAACCAACATTAGAAAGGTGCAAATAGAAAATAAGTTAAGAAAAGCGTTACAGGAGCAGGCGTTACGGTTGTATTACCAGCCTGAAATTGATATCCATATCCATAAAGTTACGGGCTTTGAAGCTTTGATTCGATGGAATGATTTGGAGGAAGGCTTCATTTCGCCTAGTGAATTTATTCCGATAGCTGAAGAAACAGGTTTAATTGTTCCTATTGGGAATTGGGTCCTCTGGGAAGCTTGCAGGCAGAATAAACTTTGGCAAGAGACGGGATATCCATCTGTTGTTATATGTGTAAATATCTCTGTCCGGCAGTTTTTAGATATAGATTTTTTAGATACGGTAAAAACAATTTTAAAAGAGACCCATCTTGATTCAAAATATTTGAACCTTGAAATAACAGAATCGATTGCTATGGTTGATGTCCAAAAAACGATAGAAATATTGAATAAATTAAGATCAATGGGTATTCATTTAACATTAGACGACTTTGGAACGGGTTTTTCTTCGCTAAGTTATTTAAGTAAATTGCCTCTTGATTTTGTTAAAATTGATCAATCATTTGTTAGAGTCTTACCTGAATATGAACAGAATAAAAACATTGTGAAGGCGATCATTCAAGTGGCTCATAGTTTAAACAAATATGTAATTGCAGAAGGCGTTGAAACGAAGGAGCAATTAGATTTCCTTCGGTTACAACAATGTGACCAAGTTCAAGGATATTACTTTAGCCAAGCTTTACCAGCAAACCAAGCGGAGGATTTTTTAATAAATTTTAACAAGGGTATTGGAGTCTGACCCCCAGCCCTTAAGCTTAAAGCCGTGGGGGGAGCCATTAATGGTGGGAAAATATTTTATTATGATACGAGTTTCTAAACAAGAAGCCTTACCAAAATAAAAAGCTTGATTCTTCAAGCCTTTTTTCTATTTAATTCTAAGGATTGAAACAATTCAGAGAACAACCCGAAAGTAGGCTTCCTTGTCGTATAATAGTCATAGGAAGTTGAAAAAATATACATTTAGTTCTCGGGAAATTATAAATATTGAATCGGAACTGTAGATTATAACCAAACTTTCGCACCTAGATGATCATATGACCTAACTTAAAGTAACATCAATTAACACTAGGAGGTGCTATTTTTGTCATTAAGCCATGAGATTGTACATGCTATTCGTCAAAGACAAAAACGAGGATTGCCAGAGGAAATTCGTGAAAAGGTGATTCTTCATATATGCGATACAATTGCCATTTCCTTAGCTTCTTATACAGGAGCACCTATCGCTTTAAAATCTATAGCGGGTCTTTCTATTGGTGTAAAAGGTGGGACGGGTCGAGTAATAGGAAGTGAGAATCAATTACCCCCCGCCTATGCTGCATTTGCTAATACGGCTTTAGCACATGCTTTAGACTATGATGATATCAATGATTTAGCTAGAATCCATCCAACCCCTGTTACATTAGCTGCCGCATTAGCAGCTGCTGACGCTGAGGATTCAAGGAGTACGGATCTTATTACTGCAGTTGCACTAGGAAACGAGTTATTGTGTCGACTGGGATATGCAATCGAACCCAGGGGTACTGGTACGGATTCCAAATGGTTCTTAAGTCAACTGTTTGGTTATTTAGGTGCAGCCATAACTGCTGGACTGGTCCTTGGATTAAATGATAATGAATTAGTTCATGCCTTAGGACTGGCATATATGCAAGTAGCTGGCGGTAAAGAGCCAGGTGTTGGGACTGGTTCCCAAGCTAGATCCATTTATCCAGCATTTTCATCAATGGGAGGTGTTCAAGCAGCATTATTGGCTCGAGAAGGGGTGACAGCACCAGCAAGCTGTCTGGATGGGAAGTCGGGTCTCTTTCTAAATTATTTTGGGAAGAATTTAAATGAAAAACAACGAAGCGTATTATTGGACACTGTAACGTGGGCGTTTTCCGATACATCTATTAAACTTTACCCTAGCTGTCGTTACTCACATCCATTTATTAACTCTGCCCTTGTACTTCGGAACCATTTTAGGCATGATGAAATTGACCAAATTGTAATAGGGGTAAATGAAACGGCGAATATGTTATGTCAACCACTTGAGGATCGTTGTCATCCTAAAACATTAGAGGATGCTAAATTTAGTATTCCCTTTATGGTGGCATTTACATATGTTCATGGGAGTGTTCACTTGAATAATTTGACGGAGAGGGCCCTTATGGATCCTGAAGTGTTAGATTTGTCTAATCGTATAAAAATTGAGCAAACACAGGCTGATACGCCTGGAATTCCTTTAGGTGATATTAAGATAGTAACCGCCAAAGTTACAAAAAGACATATAGAACGAATTCACCCTGAAACATCTTTTGATGAAGTTAAGAAGAAATTTATCGAATGTTGTCAGTATGCAAACGTAGCCGATCCTGAAGTGCTATGGGATACGTTAAGCCATAATCTAGATTTTGATGAAGTGAATAGATTACCAATGATTATTCAATAGTTCTTAAGGGTCAGGTCCCCAATCGAGTAAAGTATTACTCCTTTGGGGGACTGATCCTTTTTGTTGTCGTTGATTGACTCCAAATCTCTATGCAGACAACATTATATCAAGAAAATTTCATTTACCAACCATCACTCAACTAGTTTATAATAAAGGGATGTACAAATGGGATAGTAAAAGTCTATTTCTATGACACTAAGAGATTAAAGTAGGTGAATTATTATCGACATCATTGAAACACGGGTGAGAGGATTTATAGCTGATATTCAACACCCTAACCAAAAAAAGAAAATAAATATTAACGATCTAGAACTTCAGTTGCGCAAGCTTTTGGATGATTATTTTGAAATGGACGGCTATTCGTTGTTTTATCGTGCCATTGAAACATTGCAAGCGGAAGGACAACTGATTCCTATTCCAAATAATCAATATAATGGAAGAAGCCCAGCGCTTGCCTTATATTACTGGGTTAATATAAAAGTTCAGACACTTAAATGGGATCGTCTCGAAATGATGAAATTAGGTGATCAGTTTGATTTTTCCTTTTATGAACGGCATCCCGAATGGCAAACGAAAGACGAATGGAATCGAATCCAACATGTTTATACTTTTCTAAAGTCCAGTCAGGAACGGGAAAACGTGTCATTCGAAGAAAGAAGTCTGGAGCTCTTTGGTCATGAAAAATTCTTACTAGACAATGATAGCTTTCCGGATGGAAAAGGGTTTTTAGCTAGAATTGGAGTATCTGAAGAGCAACTTAAAATGGTGAATTACGGGGAGCCTTTTGTATTTTGGATGAAACAAGGGAAAGAAATAAAAGATATTCAGCGGATTCTGATCGTCGAAAATCTATCATTCTTTCATACTTCCATTAAGTTATTGGAAGCCAATCAACTCGATTATGAACCTGAACTAATCATATATGGTGACGGGACTAAAATCGAACGGAGCTTTTCCTTTTTCTTCAGAATGTTTCCGCCCAAACCCTATCTTTTCTATTACGCAGGAGACCTTGATGCCGCAGGATACGGGATCCTCATTCGGCTTATCGAAAAATACTCGGATTGCTTTATTCAGCCTGCTTTAAAAATATATCGCAAAATGCTTGAATGTCTAGTACAAAAGAACGACCAAAAACAAGGGCAAACACAAAACAGCAAATACCGTGATGCATTCTTTCAATGGTTTACGGAAGAGGAGCAAGTCTTATTAATGCAATTATGGCAAGAAAATAAGCGGATCCCACAAGAAGTCTTAAACATAGAAACATGGAGGCGATGGATGTGAACGAATCATGGGAAGGATTCGGCAAGCGAATGCAACGATTAAATCCATTGTTTGAGCTTGGGAGGGGAATGGAAGTGGGTGAGCTTAAACCTCATATCCAAACCATTCTCATGCAAGTGCTACTGACCATCTTTTATAGAGAATTAAATGATGATGATCATAGACGCAAGTCAGATATCAAGTATATGGTGGAAGATTCCATTAAGCAAATGAAGCTTTTAGCAGACGATAAGCAAATTGAACGGATGACAAGCGGGCTCCTGTATCAGGGGAAAGAAGAGTATAGTAAACCGTTTGAAGCCTTATATTACGATGAAATAAGACAATCCTGGGAGACCCAGGTCTTCCGATATGTCACAATGGATGAATTATATACGAATTTAGAGATGGGCGGATCCATTGTTTATAAACTCACGGATGTTGCTCAGGAAATGATTTTTATGAGCAGGGAAATGGCTGAGGAATTCTCGATAACAATTGAACAACTCTACAGTATGCAGCTGATTAAAAACGGAAATTTTAGAAAAGCTACTCGAAACCTCGATCACCTCATTTCACGAGTAAACCGCTTAATGGCAAAGGAATTCTCCTTTCAAAAGGAAATGATCAACAATCCCAAAATCTTATTGATGGAAGAGGATTGGCAACGGGCTGACAATCGTGTGGAAATTGAAAAGCAATTTGAAGAAGAAAAAAACCACTTCCGTACCATCACTAGTATGATCGATAAAACGAAACGAAGAAATGAAGAAGATGATTATATTCAGAAAGAATTGATTCTTCTCCAAGAAAAAATTGGCCATACAAGGCAATTGCACGATCGTTTTGCTAAGCTGGTTATTCAAAATATTTCCTATGAAATGAAATTAAAAGTGGAAAACCCTTCCTTGTTTTGGGAAAACAGTTTGGTCTCCTTTCGAGAGCATATTTATGAAAATTGGTTCATGAAGAATGGAATTCAAACTTTTACGGAAATCGAAACGGTGCTTTCTCCTTTATTTTCACCGAAGAATGAATTTATTTTGCCGCTCGATTGGATTTGGGGTGAGCAAGAATTCGATGAAAAACAACTAACCGATGCCGTAATTGAAGAAGAGGCAGAAGAAAGCATTACTCGTCTGCGTGTGACGAACTGGGAATCGGTCATTAAGGCATGGAGTTATGTTTTTCAATTTTTACAAACCAACGGAGAGTTTTCGTTAGCTGATTTAGCGACATTGCCATTAGAAGTGCAGGATTTATGGTTTGAAGAATCTGAAACGATTGATTTATGGATGATGTTCGATAAAAAGCCGCTGAAGGTTCAAGTGCTGTATCGAAAGGAAGAAACATTAAGCGATGAGAGGGAAATTCTTATTTATAAACTAATGAAGGAATATCCTCAATTTCAAACTTTTGAGGGCACAAAAATCTTTACCGAGTTTGATCATAAAGCGGAGCCTTTTTTATGGTATCAAACGAAAATGACCCCTTTTAAACTATGTGTACAGGAGGAGAAAGGATGAATGCAGAAACGATCAAAAGAGCATCCGCTGTCTATTTTACTTTATTAAAAGATAAAGTAATCGACGAGAATAGTGAACACTTCCAGACTTATTTCGATCCAGAAGTGAGACAGACAGTTCTTTTATTAGCAGACGAATCTGGTACATATATCATTGAATCGCCAAAACGCATCCAATTAGTTGTCCAGCCTACTGGCTCCGTCTTTGCTACCAATTTTACCCATATGAAAGAAAAGCATCGACAAGTCGAAAATAAGAAACATTTTCATCTTATCAGTGTTGTCATTATGTCATTTTTAGCTGCCATCGATCGCAACCAGGCTGCAAAAATTCGCACGAAGCGGGAAGGGATTAGCTTTTACGCATTAGAACGGCAAGTCAACGACCTAATGATTCAATGGGATAGCATTCTTAAAGCTAAACCGACCTTCGGGGAAAACGAACGAATTGATATGAAGGAAGTTGTAACCACCTGGAAATACATGGAGGTTGACACGGACGATTATGGAGTAAAAAAAGGCAATAGACGAACAAGAATCGGTTTAATTGCCGGAGCTATGCGTTTATTAGAGACGGAGGGGCTGATCGTCATTCTTGATCGGGACGATATAGCTAAGGTGATACCAAAACAAGAGCTTTTTGAGCGAATTGAATACCTGTATCACGATTATGACCGTTATGAAGTTTTTAAGCAATTAATGACAACAGAGGAGGATGAGCATGCCGAAGATCCATCGAATTAGAATTGTTAACCTGAAGTATGATGGCATGCAAAAGCAATATAAAGATACCACTTTTAATTTCCATAATGAAGAGACATCAACCAATGCCCTTATAGCGATGATGAATGGGGGCGGGAAAGGTGTGTTCCTTCAAACGATCTTCCAAATACTCAAACCTGGGACTTCGTGGGGGAAACAAAACAATCGTTATTATCAACAGTTCTTCTTTAATAATAAAGAACAATTTATTCCCTATACCTTTCATGTTCTCATTCAATGGGAATTGGATGGTGCTGACCGTCGGTATCTGATAACTGGAGGAATGTTCTCAGCCGAACAACGGATCTCGATGAGTGAAGAAAGTGGATATGAAAGTAAAACATTGGAACAGGAAGCAAAAATAATCCCTACTATTACCTTTTATACGAGAGAATTTGAACGGAAAGAAGAGGCAGCGCTTGAGCATATTCCACTCTACGATAATGATGAGGTTGCTGAAATCGAAAGTTTAAAGGACTATTTAAAATGGAATGGATATGACGTTTACCGAGATACGAAGAAGCACTATCGCATCCTTGATACATACGGAATTAACCGTAAAGACTGGGATATTATGAAGGAAATTAACAAGGATGAGGGCGGCGTTGGGAAATACTTTGAGGGAGCGGAGGATGATCATTCCCTGTTCCAAAAACGAATTGTTCCCACTGTTAGTCAAGTCTTGCACAGGACGGAACATCAAAAGAATGATCTTGTGGAGATTTTCAAGAGTCAGGCAAGTATCGCTAAGGACCTGCCTGTTCTCTTAAAAAGAGAGCAAGCCCATAAAGAGTTTTTAGAAGACATTGTCCCATTTGAAGAGCATCTAGCTAAAGGTGTAGAACATAAAGAAATTGTTCAAGCAAGTATACAGGCAGGAAGACAACTGCTGGGTGCGCTACAGCATTTGAAGCAAACGGAAGAGGAAATGCTGCTTACTTTAGAAAAAGACATGGAGAAATTAATCATAAGGCAAGCAGAACTACGCTATCAAAAAGACAACCTGGAGTATGCAAAAGCTCACAGAGAAGTTATGGATTGGGAAAAGAAATTAGTGGAAGAAAGGAAGAAGCATACTTCCTTACAAGCCAACGTTCTAGAGAAACAGGAGCGAAAAGAAGCGTTAGTATTTCAGGCTTTATTGAAAGAGTGGAGTGAAAACGAACAAACCATTCGCTCTCTTTCCCAGCAGATAGCCACATTGGAACAAAATAGTGGCTTAGAGCAAGTGAATCAAAGAATGGAAGAAATCAAACAAGAAGCTAAAAAGCAATGGGAGCAGTCCTATTTATCCATACAAGAAGCGATTAAGCAGTATGTGGGATATCAAAAGTTCTTAAAGAAAAAAGGAACGGAGCTGTCGCAACAGGATAAACAAAAGACAAAAAAGATTGCTCAGCTTAGTACTGAAATTGATTTTCTTTACACGCAGATGCATGCCTTTGAGTCCAAGGAAGCGGCACTAATCCAAGCATTTGGCGACCGCTTAAGCTATGACTTAAAGGGATTGATCGAAAGTCTTTTTAAACAAATTGAAGACAAAAAGGCTAGATTAGTAGAGGTGCAAGCAAAAGATAAAGAATCTAGTGAACGGCAAAACCAACTTGCCACTTCACATGGTACCCTCGTCCAATCGATTCAGTTTTCAGAAGAAAAATGTGAAGAATTAAACCTAGCAAATGAAGAGCAAATGCAAAGAGAAGCAAAATTATTAGATAAACTTCATGGTTTATTAGATGATGCGACAGCGCCGTTTACTCACTCGCTCTTATCGAAGTATTCTATACAAATAGAAGGAATACTAAGCAATAACCGACAACAAGCTGAACAAATTAAAAAAGAACTATGGGAAACACAACTCGACCATTCCTTAAACGATGAGCCCTTTTGGGTAGCCAATAAAGATGTAAAAGAATTAAAGGAATGGATCGATGAGAAGACTGGCATTGATGTGTTTTATGGTACCCAATTTCTCCAATCCTTACGTGCAGAGGACCTAGCGAATAACCTTATGAAGTATCCACTCCTTCCATACGGTTTGGTCGTAAGCGGGCAGCAATGGCAAAAAATAAATCAGCAGGTTCTTTCCGGAAGAATGTTCAAAAGTCCTGTTCCGATTTTCTTGCGGGAGGAAATGAACAGCGAATATCATCAAACTTCCTTTGTGATCATTAACGGAACCGAGCAAGACCTATTAACGGATAAAAACCAATTCACCAACTGGAAAATAAAGATTGCTAAACAAATAGAAGAAAAGAAAGATACACTCCTTGAAATTGAAAAAACAGAAACCTCCTTACGTCGTGTTTTAAAGGAAATCGATCGATTTTTATCAAGCGATCTTTCTATTGATATCGAAAAAGCTCTCAATCAGGAACAAAACGCACTTCTTTCTAAGAAAACGGAATTACAGAAAATCAAAACACAAGAACAAAAAGAAAAAGAATTACAGCTTCAGCTCAAAGAACAGCTGGAGAATACAAAAGGTAAGATAGAAAAGCTTACAAAAGATGTGGAAACATTAGAGGATTTTGATCAAGAAAAAACTCTTCATCAAGAAAATAAACGGGTGAAATTAGAGAAAGAGAAACAAAAGGATGCCTTGTCCATTCAGCAACAAGAAATAGGAAAGGAGCTCCAAAATACAGTTGAACTGCAAAACCAGTGGAATCAAACGTATGTAGAATGGAAGCTGACAACCGAACAAACTATAAAGGAGATCAGGTTCTTTATTGAAGATGCGGTTTTTCCTACTGATGAAAAAGCAGACCAATGTGATGAGGTCCCTCATCTTTCACAACATTTATTAGAAGAGATAAACGGAAGTATTGGAGAGCTAAAACAGCTCCAAAAATCAAAAGAAGAACAGGCTAGAGAATTACTCGTTATTCAAGCAAAAAAAGAAACCGAACAAAAGCAGCAAAAGAAATTAGAGAAAAAGCTCAATGGCCATAATCAGGATTGGAATCAAGTTCCAGAACCAGATGAACCTATCAGTATATTAGAAAATATGCTACAAACCGCACAAAAGGAAGCGAAGACAGCGGAAAAAGAAGAACGGGAACAAGGAACGACTGTAACAGTAGCTGAAACGTCCTTAAAGCATGCGACCGAACAGCGTGACAAGTCTGGAAAGAAAGTCGAAAAGCATGAAAAACAGCCGGAAGAATGGGAAAATCTTGACTTAGAAGTAAAGGCTGTAGAAATTAAAGACCAAACGAAACTAACGAAAGAAGATTTAAAGCAGACAGAAAAACGCCAAAAAGAGACAGAAAGTAATATTACCGGATTTGAAGGGGATTTGTTAACTTTATCCGTTATCCTCAAAGAGGAAGCAGCAGCTTTTACTGATCATGATATAGAGAAAATTAAGAGTCAAGGAAAAACATGTATCTTATCCTGGTGTGAAGAACACCAAGCTATTCAGGAAGAAGGCCAAGAGAAGCATGCCAAAATCGATCAATCATTAAGGAATTTAAAGCTCACGATTGAAAGTAAAGATTGGGAGATTCGCTTTAAAAATGAAGTATTAACAACGCTCGATCATATGGATACAAGGCATTATTCACATATTCAAGGCATTGTTAAAAACATGAAGCGTTTTTCACAAAGTGGGTTGGAACAATTAGAACGCGACAAAGAAAGGGCGGAAAAGGCTCAAAACTTCTGGGCAAGCCGTGCCAGCATGAAGGTGATGAGCATTGCGGAGGCCATTCGTTCTATGATTGCGAAAATGAAGCTGAAAAATGAACGAGGATCCTTTCCGCTTGTCCAGCTCAAAGAAGACATCTTACCTAAAAAGGCAGAAGATATCGAACCACTTCTAAAGCAGCATTTTGTAGCTGCTATTAACAAAATCACTAAACAATTTGATATGATTGATGATCATAATCGCGCCTTAGACGAAGAAATAAAACAACTTATAAGTGATGAGCAAATTTTATTTGTATCACTCCGAAATCGATATCCTGAGCTGCTCGTCTATAATATGCGAACGGATAATGCCTTTATGTACGGGAAACCACAAAGAGAGCATTATTCAACCTGGCAGACTATTAATCAAGGTTCTAGGACGAAATCCGATGGCAGCGGCGGACAAAAGCTATCCGCTCGAATGGTGATGATGATGATGTTATTATCGGTTAAAAGTGAAACCGATCAAAGCTGGGTTCCTTTGGTCTGTGATAATCCGTTCGGACAAGCAGCCTCGGCACATGTCCTTGACCCGATCTTCGCCGTGGCCGAAAAACTGAAGTTCCAATTCATCGTCGTCACTCCGCCTGAACTTGTGAAAACAGAAATCAGCCAAAGATTTGATGCCTATTATAAATTAGACTTCATTCGTGAAAAAGGAAAAGAAATTGTTTCGGACACGATTGTTCCAGCCTTTCGGATTTACCAGGGAGAGGTAGTCGTTCAATAAGGTAACACAATCTTTAATTTGAGGATTTAAACTTAAAAAAATCTCACTTTCGATATGGAAGGTGGGATTTTTATTTTGCAATTCCTTCATCGCTTGAAACAGGAGCTGATTTCGTTTCTGCGAAAAAAGGCATGGCTCTAATGTGATTTCATGAATCAGTTCAGGAGCGAGAAAGACCGCGCCTAATAGGATTCCTTCTGCTTCAAACAGATTTTCTTGCTGAATATTCGGCAAGCCAATTAGGTAATGGATATCTTTGGTTAGGTTCGCGTTCGTGTTCAATTCTCTCCCATCCATTCCTCATCCATTTTTGTAATGTTTCTGGAAAATTATTTTCTTCTAAAGGGAATACAGCAATATCAGCAATCGCAGGTGGAAAAGGACTTTTTCGAATGTGGTTTTTCACCTTCGCCATTACCTTTTCATAATCCATTTCAGAACAAAATTGGAACCATTGCTGGACCGTCTCGTCCTTAAAAATGCAGTTGGGATAAACCGATTCAATAAGTATTAAAAGTTTGACTACCTCTTCCTTGGTCAATTAGATTCCTCCTCTAACACAATTTTCCCTTCATGTATCAGCCGTTCCACCCAATCAGACAGGGATTCCTTTTTTGACTTTTTAGGCTGTTTCTCGTTTTTCTCTGCTTCTAGTATTGACTGGATGGCTTTTTCGCAATACAACTCGCTGTAAGTTATAATAAAAGTGGATGGTTAAATTTATGATAATTTGGATGGTAATTAATTATTATGAACATTAGGCTTTTTTAAAAGTTCATAACAAACGATTAATAATATTAATAAAGAAACATAATAGTTAGACTACATTACATAATAAGGACTGAAATATATGGATTGGAAACCAGATCGCCAAGCCAAAAAAGCTGTCTATAAACAACTTGCTGATTATATCGAAAATGGAATTGCAGATGGTACTTTCCCTCCAGATAAACCATTACCTTCTGAAAGAAATTTAGCTAAGGACCTTAACATAAATAGAAGTACAGTAGTTGCAGCATATGATGAATTGGAGTCAAATGGACTGATACAAAGGAATAGAGGAAGCGGGACGACCATAAGTAAAGATATCTGGGGAATTACCAAGAAACGTATACCGAACTGGAACAGGTATATTGAAGCAGGATCGTTTTTACCTAACTTGCCTATAACACAGAGGATAAGGAAGGAAGCAGTAGAACAGAAGTTAATCAATCTAGCTAGCGGCGAACTGTCAGAGGATCTTTTTCCGGTGAAATACTTAAGTGAGATTACTTCTTCTAGATCGTTTATAGGAAGCTTAGGTTATGATCACCCGCAAGGAAACGCAATATTAAGAGAAACGATTGCAAAGCATGTTAAGCAATATAGAAAAATTGAAACAAATCCTTCATCCATTTTAATTACATCTGGGGCACAACAAGCATTGCACTTGGTGGTTCAATGCCTATTAAAACAAGGAGATGCAGTTGCATTGGAAGATCCCTCATATAACTATAATCTTCCGATTTTTAGATCAGCAGGACTGAGACCTTATTTCATACCTGTAAACCAAGATGGAATTAACCCGGATGACTTACTTTCGTTACATAAAAAGCATCGAATCCGAATGATATTTTTGAATCCTGCTTTTCAAAATCCAACAGGAGCTTTACTTCAGGAAAAGCAACGGAAAGCGATCTTAGAAATTTCTTCAGAACATGGTATACCCGTGGTTGAGGATGATCCTTATAGTTTAACCTCGTTTACAGGGGAAAAGATTTCTACTCTAAAATCAATGGATGTTAACGGAAATGTCTTATATATTAGCTCTTTAACAAAGATCGTTGCTTCTGGATTAAGAATTGGTTGGATTATAGGCCCCACACCTGTTATTGAGAGATTATCCGATGCGAAGCAGCAAATTGATTTTGGTCATGCAAGTTTTACTCAGTGGATCGCAAATGATTTTTTAGAATCGGAAAATTTCCATTCTCATATCGAAAATTTAAACAAACAATTGGAAAAGAGAAGAGATCAAATTATTACTAGTCTTATATTTTATTTAAAGGATAAAGTTGATTTCTCCATCCCTCAGGGAGGAATTCATATATGGTGCAGGATAAAAAAAGAGATTAATGAAATGCAATTACTGGAGGAATCAATCAGCAGAGGAGTTATTTATATCCCAGGTTACACGATGGGGTCCAAAAAAGGTTTTGTTCGTTTTACATTTGCTAGGGAAAATGAAGAATTAATACATGAAGGAATTAAAAGGTTTGCGGAGGCACTAGGGTCTATTTAATACTTAAAGTTTGAAAGGATCATGTTCAAAGTATTAACATAACATTCATTTCGGCAAATCCATTTCAGTTATGTTATAATACTATCAAATCAATGATAAGCGCTCGAATTTTAATTTTTTTCTTAATATATTTATAGCAAATATATTTTGAAATTCACTTTTCAATTAATACCCAAGCAGCTAATAGTCCATTCCTCACAAGACCCAACGGTATAAGAGCGGTAATCAAATAATTTTATCAAGGAGTGAATTAAATGGTTATTCGAAGTAAAGCCGATGTTGAACTCTTTTGTGAGAGGTTTGGTGATTTGGCCAGCTGGGATGGTTCGAAGCACTACATTGCCCTACAAGATGATCAAAACAACGGAACAGTTACATTTATGCGATATCCTGATGGCAAGCTTACTGCTCATAGGAAGTATCAAGCTTTTTGGGATATAAATGAGCTTCCGGTTGATAATAAAGACATATGGCGGTATAGAAAAGTGCTAAACAGTTACTTGAAAAATTTCAAAAGTTATTAAAGGCGACTCCAATTTCGGGGTCGCTTTCTTCGTTTTCTAGTATCAATATGTGATAAGCTCTCCTCCATTACACAATTACCCAAATTTAGTTATTCAGTATAATTCTTACCCTTTCCATAGATAATATAACTGATTAATTAAAGGAGATGATGAGGATGAAAACTAAGGATGATTTTCTAACTGGAGCAAAAGTAACAAAAGATAATCAAATTTATGGAACATCTAATAGTAAAAGTAAAAATGGTACCGGTGACTCACCAAATGATAATACTGAAAAGAATAAAAAGGGACTTGATCGTTAAATAAACAGCCAAGATTTCTTGGCTGCTTTTTTTCGTCATTAAAACGGATGGTAATTTCAATTTATTCCAAACACAAGTACCAGGAGATGGAGGCTATGTCTGCTTTTTGTCCGGAAATATGGCCGGAGGAACCGACCCCTGATAACCTTGAAGATTGCCATGAATGCGGTCTTTATAAGCACGGATCACGTATGGTCTGGGGAGAAGGAAATCCAGAAGCGCCTATAATGGTTATACTAGATAACCCAGGAGCCAGAGAGGATCGAGAAGGGAATCTAATTGTTTGCGGAACACGACAAACATTACAACAAGCTGCCAGAGAAGTTGGCTTGAAGACGGACGACCTTTACGTGATTTTATCCTAAAAAGAAGACCGGTGCGTGCTTATGAAAAAGATCATGTGCGCCAAACCTGCATGGTTCATTTAGAACAACAGATCCTACAGAAAAAGCCCCATCTTATTCTATGCTTAGGAAATGTAGCCGTCCAATCCTTTTTTCAAAATTCTGAAGTTGATGTTAAGACATTGCGAGGTGCTTGGCACAATGTTCATGGATATCAGACAGCGGTGGCTTACCATCCGTTGGCTGTAAGGCGGCGTCCTAACTTATGGTCTTTGTTTTTAAGTGATTGGGCGTTTGTTGCAGAGCGCTACCAAAATTTGAATTTTTAGTAGATTCACTGAAAAAATGATGTACACTCTAAATAAAGAATTAACCAAAATTGAAAAGTCATAAATAAAAAAAGGGAGTTCGGGAGAAAAAAGTTTCCGTACTCTTTTTTTCTGTGAAATACGTTTATTACCTATGTTGTTTCCCAAGGAACTCCTATCAAATTTGGCATCATTCTTCTATTTAATCGAGGCTCTACACACAATAATGGATGAATAAAGAAGATTGCTTTTTGCCGATTTGCTTCTTAAAAAAAGGGATGAAAAATTAGTGAACTAGGAAGAGGTTCTGCTATTATGAAAGCAGCATCTAGTTCCTTGAAAAAACTATCGTTTGAACAATGCGGTAAAAATCAAATATTATTTTTGCAGACTCAGATCTTGATGAAGGAGTTGAAACGACGATTAAATCAAGTTTTATTAACCAAGGTGCAGGGGATTCATTTACGGCAAGATTCGCACACATTGGGCAGGTAAGCGTCCATTTTTAAAACGGAGAAAAGGAGATACCAAAATGAGTCAATACCAGGATATTGCTAATTACCTTGTTTCAGCGGAGGAAGATCGGCGTGAAGTTCCAAAGGTAACAGTGAACATGAAGCCAGATTTATCGGTAGAGGAAGCGTATTTTGTTCAACAAGAAATCGTAAACCGCAAATTAAATGAAGGAAGAAGAATTGTTGGTCCTAAGATGGGCTTAACAAGCTTTGCCAAAATGAAGCAAATGGGTATTGAAGAGCCTATTTATGGATATGTGTTTGATTATATGTTGATAGAAAATGGCGGTAAAGTCCGTTTAAGTGATTTGATCCATCCGAAAGTGGAAGCAGAGATTGCATTTGTGATAGGAGAAGATATTGAAGGCCCAGGCATAACAGGAGCGCAGGTTCTCGCAAAAACGGAATACGTTCTTCCAGCGTTGGAAATTATCGACAGCCGTTATGAAAACTTCCAGTTTACTTTACCGGATGTGATTGCTGATAATGCCTCAACGTCACGTGTTGTGTTGGGCACCACCTTAAAAAAACCGGAACAATTTGAACTGGACCTTGTCGGAGCTACGCTTACTATTAATGGTGAAATCAAGGAATTGGGCGCAGGGGCTGCTGTCCTTGGCCACCCAGCCCACTCTGTGGCGATGCTTGCCAATATGCTGGCAAGAAAGGGTGAAAAGGTTCGTAAGGGTGACGTGATTATAACTGGCGGCATTACTGCTGCCGTTAAGTTGAACTTTGGCGATGTTGTCAGCGGGAAATTTGATGGTTTTGGCGAAGTGTCTTTTACCGTGACAGATTAATAATTGTAGAGAGCAGGGATGTCCATGCCTATTATTCATGTGCAAATGATGGAAGGTAGACCGAAAGAAAAAGTGGCTGAATTAATTCGCAATGTCACGGCCACCGTATCCGAAACATTGGATTCACCGAAGGAGAATATAAGAGTCCTCGTAACCGAGATTCCTAAAACACATTGGGGGAAAGCTGGGGAGCCGGTTGAAAAATAGAAAATGACTGAGCATGGTGGTAACACCGTCATGCTTAAATTTAATACTATTCTGAAAGCGGTTCCTGGGGGAGGGGAAATGGCTTGTATTCGAAAATAAGAAAGATAATTAGAGTACAAAAAACCGATTTCCATTAGGAAATCGGTTTTTTACGTTATCAGTAAGTAACCTTTAGTTTGAAATTAAATTAAGGCAACACTAGTGTTATCTTTTATATATTGATATATATTGATGGCTAAATGAATATTAAATAATGGTTGACTTTCATTCAAGTCCGTTAATAGAATTTCCTCAATTCGTTTTAAACGATAGCTTAAGGTATTTGTGTGAATATGTAAAGAATCAGCCGTTTTCTTTATGTTTTGATTTTGGTCTAAATAAACAATCAGAGTGCTTAACAGTTCGCCTTTTCTAGATTGTTCATATTCAATGAGGGGACCTAATACTTCATGGATAAAATCAATCAATTCTTCCTTTGAATTTTGTAAAATAAACCTCTGAACGCCAAGGTCTGTATAACTAAGAACTCTATGATCAAAACGATAGTTTTTGAGAAACTTTATGCACTTTGTCGCTTCTACAAATGACTCGTGGACAAAAATAAGCCCTTGCTTAATTCTTCCAATCCCAATTGATACGTCTATCTCTCTATATTTATTTTTAATCTCATGCTGTAAAATTTTTGCATGTTCTTTTAATTCAGCAATAATATTGGACGAAGAAACTCTTGAATGCAAGGATAGAAGGGCAACGATTTGATTTTCATCCCTTACTGCCATTACTTGCGAGTTCCTCCCAAGTAATGTATTGGCCATATGGAGTAAATTCCTTATGAAGTGGTCGCCGATTACCTTTTGCTCGTTTAACTTATCCTCAAAATTAATAAGTATGGCAACATAGTTTCGGTTAGGGTCAAAATTTAAATTTTTTGCTTTCTGAATAAGTGCTTCATCGATCTGTCCTGAAAAAAGCTTGGTCACGAATTCCCCTCTTAAACGCTGCTGTGTTTCAAAAACGGCTTGCTCTTTTCCCAGTTCAAGTGAAATGACTGTACAAGCATGTTCAAGAGCAGCGATATCCACCTCATTCATTTTTTGTTTTGAAAGGATGATTAGCCCGCCTAGAGACTTTAATTTGGACCCAAGTGGCAATACAACTAATTGATACATTTCATCATTTAATGTTATTTCGGAAACGGTATGTGAGTTTTCAAGTGTTAAGATAATTTGTTTTGCATACGCTTTCATATACTCGGTCATTTCAATTGAAAAGGAAGAATAGCAGGCAGAAGCCCTAAGTTCACCTATTTCATCAAAGAGAAACATATGTTGTCCTATTGTTTTATGTATAAAATTCATTATCGACTGAATTCCTTCTCCATTTACAACGAGATTCGCCAGGTTCCTATGTATTTCGATTGAATGGGAAAGCTTCTGAACCATTTTTTCCTTCTCATAATAAAGACTGGATTTTTCCAAGGCAACTGCTGCTTGGTGGCCAATCGCTTCTAATAGATTAATATCCTCTTGCTTAAACTGCAAAGATTGTTCAAAAGAGTCCAATGTAATCACGCCAATACATTTTCCGTTTTGTAAAATAGGTGAAGAAATGACAGATGTAAAATGAAAATTACTCGGAATAGACTGATCCAATAAATCTCTGTTATATGGCGTTAATGTTGACAGCGCCTGTTTAATTTCTGCCTCATCCCAAAAAATGAGACATTTTTTGGCAGCAAAAGACATCCCAGTCATGGATTCACCGCTAACTAGTTTAATTTGCCTAAATATATGTGGATAAAATAATCCTTGAGCTGATTTTGCGATGAGTCGATTCTGGCTTTTGTCAAAAATCCATATAGAGCCTCCTCCTGCCGCTTCAACGACAGATATCGTTTCATTCATGATTGAATCAAAGATCGTATCAATATCTAATTTGGAATTGATAACGTTGGACACATGGATTAAGGACTTTAGTTGCCGATGAGTTAAGGTATCTTGCATCTGTCATCATCCTTTCTCTAAGGTTTTTTACATTTCATCCATTTTCGTGTTTTTGTGTAAAAGACACAAATTTTTCATAATAATATTCATGAAAATGTACATAGCATAATATTCATAATGATTATATTCTTATTATAAGAAAGTTTTGAAAATAATGAAAGGAGTTCAGCGTAAAGATATGTAGTGTTGGCTTAATTTTTTTCGCTTAAAACAATCAGAATATTTAGAAAGGGGTTGTAGATAAATGAATTTTGATTTAACGAAAGAACAAGAGATGATACGCAAGTTAATTCGAGATTTTGCTGATGCAGAAGTTGCACCTGGTGCAGATGAACGTGATCGAACGGGGGAATTCCCTAAGGAAATTTTTGCAAAATTAGCAGAGTTAGGGATCATGGGTCTGCCTTTTCCTGAACAATACGGTGGAGGTGAGGCTGACACGATCAGCTTTGCAATTGTCGTTGAAGAACTTAGTCGTGTTTGTGCATCAACAGGAATTACATATTCAGCACATATTTCATTAGGAGGAGCTCCTCTTAATTTATTTGGTACACATGAGCAAAAAGAGAAATACTTAACACCAATTTGTACTGGAGAGTCTTTTGGAGCATTTGGATTGACTGAGCCGAATGCAGGCTCCGATGCAGGGGGAACCCAAACAACAGCAGTTCTTGATGGAAATGAGTGGGTCATTAACGGCTCAAAATGTTTTATAACAAATGCAAGCTATGCTAATCACCTTGCTGTGACAGCGGTAACAGACCGCTCAAAAGGAATCAACGGAATCAGCGCATTTATTGTTCCTACAAATGCTCCAGGATTCACTGTAATCGACAACTACGAAAAAATGGGTCTGCATGCCTCAAATACCACAGAACTTATCTTAGAGAATGTAAGGGTTCCAAAAGAAAATCTGCTGGGAACAGATGGAAACGGTTACAAGCAATTTTTAGCTACGCTTGATGGCGGAAGAATTGGAATCGGTGCCATGGCTGTAGGTATTGCTCAAGGAGCCTATGAAAAAGCTCTTCAATATGCAAAAGAAAGAAAACAGTTTGGAAAGAGTTTAGCCAACTTCCAGGCAATCCAATTTAAATTAGCTGACATGGCAATGAATATTGAATTAGCCCGGAATATGGTTTTTAAAGCAGCTTGGTTAAAGGATCAAGGAAGAGCCTTTAAAAAGGAAGCGGCATTTGCGAAATTATTTGCTTCGGAAATATGCATGCGAGCATGTGATCAAGCTGTTCAAATTCATGGCGGATATGGATATATGAAGGAATATCAAGTGGAGCGATTCTTCCGTGATGCGAAACTCTTGGAAATTGGTGAAGGAACATCTGAAGTTCAACGAATGGTTATTGCAAAACAAATTGGATGTTAATGAATTTTTTATAGGATTAAATAAAAATTGCTAAAGGAGCCATTACATGGATATCAGTGGAATTTTACAAGTAGTTTCAAATAGCAAACTCATTTATCCAGAAGAAGAAAAAGTCCGTTCGACCTCCATTGGGAGCAGCGAAGCATTTCAAGAACTGCTTAAACAATCCCAAGAAGATCCTGCTAAATTTTGGGATCGTGCAGCCCGTGAACTTGTTTGGTATGAACCATGGGATGAAACCATTAGTGGACAGCTCCCCGATTTTCGCTTTTTTGCCGGCGGCATTAGTAACCCAAGTGTAAATTTACTTGATCGGCATATAGAAAATGGGGCAGGAAACCGGACCGCTCTCATTTGGGAGGGTGAAAACGGGGACACCAAATTTTACACGTATAATATGCTTCTTGCTGAAGTAAATCGTTTTGCGAATGTTCTTAAATCATTTGGTGTAAAAAAGGGTGATTGTGTTGCTATTTTTCTTCCCAATCTGGCCGAAGCCTTTATTTCCGTTTTAGCTTGTTTTCGAATTGGTGCTGTTTACAATACGATTTTCTCAGGTTATTCGGAAAAATCATTGACAGACCGACTCATCAATTTTGAGCCAAAAGTATTAATCACTGCGGATGCAACTGAACGTCGGGGTAAATTTATTCCTTTAAAAGAAAAAGTTGATCATGTTGTACCATTTATCCCATCGATCGAAGCAGTCGTTGTTGTCGACCGATTAGGTTCGGAGGTTCAAATGAAAGAAGGCCGGGATTACTGGTGGCATGAGCAGACAAAAGCGGCAAGTATCGTTTGTGAACCTGAGAGAATAGAAGCTAATGAGAGCGGCATTGTGTTTTATACAAGTGGTACGACAGGTAAACCAAAAGGCGTCGTGCATTCCGGCATGGCTTTTGTCACACAGAATTACACATATGCCAAGTATCATATGGATCACCATCAAGACGATGTTTTCTGGTGTACCGCGGATATCGGCTGGTTAACCATGCATATTTGGGGAATAACAGGTGCCTTGGCGAATGGTGTAACAACCGTTGTCTTTGAAGGGGCTGTTGATTATCCAACAAAAGATCGTTTTTATCAAATCATTGAAAAATACAGGGTAAATAAACTGTTTACTGCCCCAACAGCATTAAGAATGTTAAAAAGTATGGGAGAAAAGGCATTAGAGAAATTTGATTTATCGTGCCTCGATGTCATTTCCCTTGTTGGAGAACCTTTCGATCCGGAAACCTGGCATTGGACATATGAAGTTTTAGGAAAGAAGAAGGTATATATCAATAATACTTGGGGCCAAACCGAAACAGCAGGATCGCCTATAGCTGGAGCAGCTTGGCTGACGCCGATGAAACCAGGTTCCTCAGGTACTGCCTTTTTAGGTGCGGTTATGGATATCGTTGATGTAGAAGGCAACCCAGTTAAACCTGGTGTCTTAGGAAATCTGGTTATTAGAAAACCATTTCCTATGCTATGCCGGACACTTTGGAAAGAACCAGAACGATATTACGCATCCTATTATAGCCAAGTGGATGGCTGCTATTATGCTAGCGACCTAGCATTATTAGATGATGATGGATATTTATGGGTAGTTGGCCGTTCAGATGACGCATTTAATGTAGCAGGACACCGCTTAAGTACAATGGAGATGGAGAGTGCTGTACTTGAATGTGAGGGTGTTTCTGAAAGCGCCATCATTGGGATCCCAGATGAAATTAAAGGAGAAGTTCCGCTCGCATTTGTCCGTTTGGCCGATGGCTATGTAGGAACAGAGGAATTAAAACAACAAATAAATAATCACATCATTCAACAAATTGGTAAGATTGCAACCCCAAAATCAATTATTTTTACAGATATGTTGCCGAAAACAGTCAGCGGAAAAATCATGCGCCGCTTATTAAAGGAAATTGTTATATCAGGAAAGGTTTCCGGCGACATTACAGGACTAGAAGACCCGACGACGGTTGCACAAATCCAAAAAATAGTTGCTGAAAAGTCATCAGTTAAATAGTTATTAATTAGAGACAGTCATTTGTCAGGAAAATCACCGGCAAATGACTGGTTCCATATTACTAGATTAAGAGTTAAAGATAAACGTAAAGAATGTTGCAAAATGAATAATTAGATTTTTACATATCTCCTTAATCATCTAAGATGCTGACAAGTTTTGAACCTTCTTAAATAGAAGATAGAAAGGGTGGAAAGGCATGTTCAAAAAAGTTTTAATTGCTAATCGTGGCGAAATTGCTGTCCGTGTAATCCGTACATGCAAAGCATTAGGGATTACCACAATTGGAGTTTACTCAGAGGCTGATGCGGATGCTCCCCATGTAAAAATGGCAGATGAGGCCTATTTAATCGGAGGTTCCCGTGTAGCAGAAAGCTATTTAAATATCAATAAAATTCTAGAGGTCGCTCAGGTTTCAGGAGCGGAGGCTATTCACCCGGGATATGGCTTGCTGTCTGAAAATTCGGACTTTGCCCGCCGCTGTGAGGAAGCAGGACTTGTATTCATCGGGCCTTCTCCAGAGGTTATTTCTAAAATGGGAAGTAAGATTGAATCACGCAAAGCGATGGAGGGAGCGGGTGTTCCTGTCGTTCCAGGGATTACCTACCCACTGGCAGATGAAGAGGAAGCGGTAGAAGCGGCGGGCCGCATCGGTTATCCCGTTATGCTAAAAGCCTCAGCAGGGGGTGGTGGAATTGGAATGCAGGTGGTCCATAACGGGGATGAAATCCGAAAAGCATTTGCGGGGAACCAAAAGCGGGCTACTGATTTCTTTGGCGATGGAGCAATGTATATTGAAAAATTTGTTGAAAATCCAAGACATATTGAGATTCAAATCTTGGCAGACGGTTTTGGAAATACCGTTTACCTTTGGGAACGTGAATGTTCGATCCAACGCCGTCATCAAAAAGTCGTAGAGGAAGCCCCATCATCGTTTATTACTGAAAAAACTCGTACCAAGATGGGGGAGGCTGCAGTAAAAGCGGCCCAATCAATTGGGTATAAAAATGCAGGAACAATCGAGTTCTTAGTTGATGAAGAGCAAAACTTCTACTTTCTTGAAATGAATACCCGTTTACAAGTAGAGCATCCTGTTACGGAAGAAATTACAGGTTTGGATTTAGTTGAAAAACAATTACAAATTGCTGCAGGTGAAGCTCTGAAATTTTCTCAAGAAGACGTAAAACGTGAGGGTCATGCCATTGAGGTTAGAATCTATGCGGAAGATCCCAAAACATTTTTCCCTTCACCTGGAAAAATAACAAAATTAGAGTTGCCGAACGGTCCTGGAGTTCGCCATGAATTAGCCATTCACGGTCAATCCGCAGTCACTCCTTTTTATGATCCAATGATTGCTAAGCTTGTCGTCAAAGGCAGCAATCGTGAAGAGGCAATAAATCGTCTGCAAGCTGCATTAGCTGATTATCATATAGAAGGTATTAAAACAAATATCCCAATGCTGCAAGAGGTTATTGCCCACTCGGCATTCCATTCAGGTGATACGACAACAGACTTTGTTAACAAGTATTTAAAAACTAAAAAAGAAAATAACGTAAAATAGGAGGAATTATCATGAGTGAAGTAATTGCAGTCATGGCAGGAAATGTATGGAAGGTATTAGTTAAAGTTGGAGATCAGGTAGAAGAGGGCCAAGATGTAGTGATTTTAGAATCGATGAAAATGGAAATTCCAATTGCAGCTGAATTCGATGGAACGGTGAAAGAAGTGAAAGTGAACGAAGGCGACTTTGTTAATGAAGGCGACGTCATTGTAGTAGTTGAATAAAGCCTGGATAAAGGTGGAAAGGAGATGAAACAATGAAGTGGCCGGAAGGTGTAACGATTAAAGAGGTTGGTCCTCGTGATGGATTGCAAAACGAAAAGGCATTTATATCAACAGAAGATAAAATTGCTTGGATTAATCAATTGTCAAATAGTGGACTAACACATCTTGAGATTACCTCATTTGTTAATCCCAAATGGATTCCTGCACTTTCAGATGCAGTTGCCGTTGCTACTGGCATTACCAAAGTGCCTGGTGTCACCTATACAGCACTTGTTCCAAACCTTCAAGGCTTGGAACGTGCATTTAAAGCGAACATTGATGAAGTAGCAGTGTTTATGTCAGCAAGTGAAACACATAATCTAAAAAATATCAATAAAACGATTGGCGAGACTTTCCCTGTTTTACGGGATTTGGTCAGAGAAACCATTTCAGCAGGAAAATTAAGCAGAGGTTATGTTTCTACTGTTTTTGGCTGTCCGTATGAAGGTGATGTTGATATCGATGCGGTCATAAGAGTGTCCGAAACATTATTTGAAATGGGAATTGCAGAGTTGTCTCTCGGGGACACAATCGGTGTGGCAAATCCAAAGCAAGTTCAAAATGTGTTGGAAGTTTTATTAAAAAGATTTCCAGAAGATAAATTAGCGATGCATTTTCATGATACACGAGGAACAGCTTTGGCCAACATCTTAGTATCGTTAGAAATGGGAATTACCATTTTTGATTCTTCGCTCGGCGGCTTAGGAGGTTGTCCTTATGCGCCTGGAGCATCCGGAAACGTGGCAACAGATGATTTACTCTATATGCTTCACGGGATGGGAATTCACACTGGTGCTGATCAGCAAAAGCTGCTTCATGCATCCCAATTCATTCAGGAGAAGCTTGGCAGACCTTTACCAAGTAAAAGTTTTCAGGCCGCCAGCTCCAAGCTAGGTGGAAAGCTTGGAAATACCGTGTGAGGAAGGTGAGATCATGACTAAAACTATAGTAGTTAACAAGTTAGAAAACGGAATTGTGATGATTACTTTGAATCGGCCGGAAGCTTCTAATGCTTTATCCTTACAGATGTTAGAGGGGCTCCGCGATGCCATTCTTACCTGTAAATATGATCGATTAGTCCGCTGTATCGTCATTACAGGGGCTGGGGAGAAAGCTTTTTGTGCGGGAGCTGATTTAAAGGAACGAGCTGGAATGGATCCAGTTGAGGTGAGGAAGACGGTTTCTTTGATCCGTGAAACTATCAACTCTCTAGAATCATTACCCCAACCGGTCATAGCGGCAGTGAACGGCGTTGCTTTTGGCGGAGGAACTGAACTAGCGCTCGCTTGTGATATCCGTATTGCCTCTGAAACTGCGAAACTTGGACTGACGGAAACATCATTGGGAATTATTCCTGGTGCAGGCGGAACTCAGCGTTTACCAAGATTAGTAGGAAAGGGACGTGCAAAAGAGCTGATTTTCACTGCAAGACGAATTGATGCAAAAGAAGCCCTTGAGATTGGATTAGTAGAGTATACTGTCCCTGTTGAAAGCTTAATTGATAAAGCATTAGAAATTGCAGGACAAATTGTTCGGAATGGCCCGATTGCCGTTGCACAAGCAAAGTTCGCAATCGATAAAGGCTATGATGTTGATATAAACACTGGACTGGCCATTGAGCAAAATGCCTATGAAGTGACGATGCCAACAAAAGATCGTTTAGAAGGATTACAGGCTTTTAGGGAGAAACGCGCCCCAATCTACAATGGTGAATAAGAAAACTAGATTAATAGGAGGAAAAATAATGACAGTGGATATGAAACCTTTACATCAAACACTGAATGATCGAGTCGAACAAATCAAAAAGGGCGGAGCTCCCAAATATCACGAAAAAAACCAAGAGCAGGGAAAACTGTTCGTCCGCGAGCGTTTATCATTATTATTCGATCCGGGCTTTGAACTGGAGGATGCGCTATTTGCAAACTGCATGGCGGGGGATCTTCCTGCAGATGGTGTTGTGACAGGGATGGGCAAGATTAATGGCCAGCTTGTCTGTGTGATGGCCAACGATTCAACGATTAAAGCCGGTTCTTGGGGAGCTCGAACGGTTGAGAAAATCATTCGAATCCAAGAAACAGCTGAAAAACTTCGGGTACCATTATTATACCTGGTAGATTCTGCTGGAGCTCGGATAACGGATCAGGTGGAAATGTTCCCTGGGCGTCGTGGGGCAGGAAGAATCTTTTACAATCAAGTAAAACTTTCAGGTAAAATTCCTCAGATCTGTATTCTGTTTGGACCATCTGCTGCTGGTGGAGCCTATATTCCAGCTTTTTGTGACATTGTTATTATGGTTGATAAAAATGCATCGATGTACCTGGGATCACCGAGAATGGCCGAAATGGTTATTGGTGAAAAAGTAACCTTGGAGGAAATGGGCGGCGCGCGCATGCACTGTTCTGTTTCAGGCTGTGGTGATGTTCTTGCAAAAAATGAAGAAGAAGCCATTTCAATGGCAAGAAATTATCTTTCTTATTTCCCTGCTAATTTTTCAGAGAAACCGCCAGTTCGTGAGTCTGTGGATCCTAAACCATTGAAAAAACCATTAGAAGAGCTGATTCCGGCTAATCAGAATGCACCATTTAATATGCATGATCTAATAAACGGCATTATTGATGAAGACTCCTTCTTTGAGATCAAAAAACTTTTTGCTGGCGAACTTATTACAGGACTTGCCCGCATGGATGGGAAACCTGTCGGAATCATTGCCAATCAGCCGCGTGTTAAAGGCGGGGTTTTATTCCACGATTCAGCAGATAAGGCCGCAAAATTTATTAATCTTTGTGATGCCTACCATATTCCCCTTTTGTTTTTAGTTGATGTGCCTGGATTTATGATAGGTACAAAGGTAGAACGGGCAGGAATCATTCGTCATGGTGCGAAAATGATTTCAGCAATGGCTGAAGCAAGTGTTCCAAAAATCTCTGTTATTATACGTAAAGCATATGGAGCTGGTCTTTATGCAATGGCTGGCCCTGCATTTGAACCGGATGCTTGTCTTGCATTGCCTTCTGCTCAAATTGCGGTTATGGGACCAGAAGCAGCAGTTAATGCCGTTTATGCTAATAAAATTGCGGAGCTTCCTGAAGAGGAGCGAACCGCATTCATAGAACAAAAACGTGAGGAATATAAAGAGGACATTGATATTTACCATTTAGCTTCCGAAATGGTGATCGACGGTATTATTCCAGCAAACTCATTGCGTAAAGAGCTTGTTAATCGTTTTGAGGCATACTCTTCAAAATATCTCATTTTTTCAGAACGAAAACATTCTGTATATCCGGTCTAATTTTCAACAGTCACTTTCAAATGTAAGAAACTTAATCTTAATAAGGAGGCGGATCCCTGTGAAGAATGGAAAAATTGTGAACTCCTTCGCGGAGGCAATACAAGATATTTCAGATGGCGATACCATCATTGTTGGTGGTTTCGGACTGTGCGGAATCCCGGAAAAAGCAATTCTTGCCTTAAGAGATCAAGGAACGAAGGATTTAACAATCGTTAGCAATAATTGTGGTGTTGATGATTGGGGGCTTGGTCTGCTGCTTGCAAATAAGCAAATTAAGAAAATGATTTCATCGTATGTAGGTGAAAATAAAATTTTTGAAAAGCAGTTTTTAAGCGGTGAGCTTGAGGTCGAACTAGTCCCTCAAGGAACGCTTGCTGAACGAATTCGTGCCGGCGGCGCCGGAATACCTGGTTTTTATACGGCTACTGGGGTGGGAACTCCAATTGCAGAAGGAAAAGAGCACAAGGAGTTTAAAGGAAGAACCTATTTATTAGAAGAGGGAATTGTCGGCGATTTTGCCCTGGTGAAAGCCTGGAAGGCCGATCCACTTGGAAACCTTGTTTTCCGAAAAACATCACGCAACTTTAATCCATTGGCTGCAATGGCCGGGAAAATTACAATTGCAGAAGTCGAGGAAATCGTTGGGGTAGGAGATTTAAATCCGGAAGAAATCCATACGCCAGGAATCTACGTTCAACGTGTGCTGCTCGGAACAAACTATGAAAAACGGATAGAAAGACGTACAGTAGTACAAGCCTAATAGATTAAAAGAGACAAGGAGTGAGTGGATTGAAGGATGCGCGGTTAACCATTGTAAAACGTGCGGTTCAAGAAATTCAGGATGGAATGAACGTAAATTTAGGGATAGGGATCCCTACCCTTATAGCCAATGAAATTCCAAGCGAATACAACGTCTTGCTTCAATCAGAAAATGGCTTATTGGGCATTGGACCTTATCCCGTTGAAGGTACAGAAGACCCCGACCTAATAAATGCGGGAAAAGAAACGGTAACTGCTGTACCTGGTGCTTCTTTTTTCGACAGTGCAGAATCATTTGCCATGATTCGCGGTGGTCACATCGACCTTGCTATCTTAGGAGGAATGGAAGTTTCTCAAACAGGAGATTTAGCTAATTGGATGATTCCAGGGAAGATGGTCAAAGGAATGGGCGGAGCCATGGACTTAGTAAACGGCGCAAAACGTGTTGTGGTTATTATGGAACATGTTAATAAGCACGGAGAATCAAAGGTCAAAAAAGAGTGTTCACTTCCCCTTACTGGAAAAGAAGTGGTCCACCGTTTAATAACAGATTTGGCTGTATTTGATTTCACTCCGGAAGGAATGGTTCTCGTGGAAACCCAGGACGGGGTATCGGTTGAGGAAGTTATTGAAAAAACGGAGGCTTCATTTAAAATTGGTGTCGAATTAATAGTTAAGTAAAAAGGGTTGAGCAAAATCTTATAGAAACAATGGAGGTAGTTTCCTACCGTTAGGATCATTATTTTATTGAACTTGATGACCAAGATTAAGTGGTTGAAGAGATATTTTTTAGAGCTGTCCTTAAGGCGGCTTTTTTTGATGAAAGGATTAGGTAATAGATTAAAAATTTATACAAATGTTTAATTATTGGTTTTTTTGTCCATAGTTTTTAAGTAAATCATTTTTATGGAGGGCATTAAACGTGGGAGAATTTACAAAGGAAATAGTACCATTACCCGAGGGATTTTATGTTAAGCCCACGCTTGACCTGGCAAAGGCATTGCTCGGATGCCTCCTTGTAAAAGAAACGAATGAAGGAATGACAGCAGGATATATTGTCGAAACAGAAGCTTACATAGGTCCTGGTGACCGGGCTGCACATGGCTACAATAATAGAAGGACGGCAAGAACCGAGGTCATGTTCCAACGGTCCGGCCTGGCCTATACCTATGTTATGCATAGGCACTGCCTCTTCAATGTGGTTAGCGGCGGTGAAGAAAATCCTGAAGCCGTTTTGATTCGTGCCCTTGAACCTCGATATGGTCTCGAGCTTATGAAAATAAGGAGGGGCATAGAAGAACCTTCAAAACTAACAAATGGCCCTGGCAAACTGACAAAATCATTGGGCATTACCATGGAGGACTATGGACGTCCCCTCACTCCTCCACGATTATTTATTGGCAAAGGCTTTTGTCCAGAAAGCATATCAGTTGGAAAAAGGATAGGAATTGATAAATCTGGTGAAGCCCGTGATTATCCATGGCGATTTTGGGTTACTAATAATCAATATGTTTCACGGCATCAAAAGTCTGAGTATGTAATTTTCTGAACAGTAAAAAGGACTTAACTCGTTGGTTAAGTCCCTATAATAAATGGATTCGTTAGTTTTCCTTAGCAATTATTAGGCTTACAGCCAATAATTCATTCCTTTCCTAGAGTTTATTTATCGAATAGGATTATCCATTTAATCCTTTTTTTCGATTTTACTAGTATGAAGTTTTTTCCGAAAGGGCAATCTTAATCAACACCTCCTCATCATTAAATTGGTTTGGTTCTGATCACCTGGACCGATAAAATCTAATGCGGCAGGAGAAAATACTTTGAATTTTCTTTTAGTGCCCTCAAAAGCAATTCGGATCGGCTCAAGAACTTCATGATCCTGAAAGACATTACCTCCCATGATTATCCTCTTTTTCTTCCTCCTTACGATGGCAGTCATATTTTTCTTGCTATCTGTGTTAACAGTGACACGCTCTTTCACTTTCTCATTAAGTAGTAATATTCCTTTCTCGGTTTGGAAAACTTCTTCTTCAATCGAAGCGACTATTCCGATTTCACGTTTGTTTACGACCAAGATGAAGTTATATCCGGTTTCAGTTTTCTTTTGTAAAATGTTAACTTCATCTGTGATAAACGTGACGAATTCTTCGGGTTCTTTCGTGTGTGAGTCTAGAGAGTTTTCTTTTTGCTTAATGACTCGATAATATGCTTTTGCTCCAATTCCTTCATCTGTAAAGTCAAAAGGTTTTATACTCTGGGTGCGTACAAAGAATAATTGATTTACCTTCTCTTTACTGTCTAATTGGACACATAAAGCAACATCTTCTTTCATCGCCGTTCCCTCTTCGTCAGAAAGCATAGGGACATTCATTTTCATCCCTGGAAATTGAACGAAGATGTAGCTGAAGTTTTTCTTAGGCTGCACATTCGAAAGTCTCATAAACTCACAACCTTTCCGAATTTGTACAAGATTATTTTCCTTGTAGGTGTATAATTCAATATCGTTCTTCACATTCCTGTATGATTAGAAAGAGTTTTCATCGTCACTTTCTTATGAAATGCGATGGATCCTCCTAAATTATGAGTAAATCTACTATCGAAACATGTAAATGATAAAATTCTGCTTTCTAAAACGACAATTTACAGCCTATTATTGAGTATATTTTATAAATCCTGTTACATCCTTTTTTTTGATTTTTTTTAGGTTGTGCACTATATGGAAGGATATGGCTAAAAAAGTAAGGATGTCAGTACTATATTCTCGAGTTTGAATGACATTCCTGTATACAGCAAAATACACTGTTTTTTTGACTTTGTGTGACCTTGTATTCAATGATAAGATGAAACCTACGTAAAAGAACATTCGCCCAGGGGAAAAAAACTGAAAGGAATGATTTGTTATCAATCATTTACAATTAAGTTATACGAGCGAAATGGAAAAAGCGATGCAGAGTGCTCATGGTGTAGGTTATGAAGATTACAGAAGACATCATACAGTGAGAATGAGAGTCGAAAAACGCCGTAAAAAGGATTATATTAATTGTCGTAGAATGGTTGCAGATTTAGACCAGCTTGTTCATTTTAATAATCGATTAAAGGCATGAATCAAAAAAAAGGAAACCAATGTGAATGCACACTGGTTTCCTTTTTTTTGATTAAAAGCAAAAATAAATAAGAAAAATTCCTCATCCTTTTCTTATTTAAGGGTGGTTTTTTCCCATTTATTAAACTTATAAATAGGTTAATCTTAACTGGACAAGAAAATTTAGGTTCAGTAGACTAAAAACTAATTCATAATAAATACCTTTATTATCGTAAGAGGTCATACAAGCAACTTTAATTAGAGGGGTAAGTTTGCTCTGAAATAATTAGAAAGCAATAGTAAAATTTCCTGTCACCTAATCTACTATAGCGGAGGAATTAACATGTTAGAATTTGATACAAATATGGACCAACTCGCCAAGATTAAAGTCATCGGTGTTGGCGGCGGGGGAAATAACGCCGTGAATCGTATGATTGACGAAGGAGTTGAAGGTGTAGAATTTATTGCCGTTAATACAGATGCACAAGCTCTTAATCAATCAAAAGCAGCGGTCACGATGCAAATTGGTACAGCATTGACAAGAGGTTTGGGAGCAGGGGCTAATCCTGATATAGGTAAAAGAGCTGTGGAAGAGAGCAAACAGCAAATAAAAGAAGTGTTAGCAGGCGCAGACATGGTTTTTGTTACAGCCGGTATGGGCGGTGGTACAGGCACAGGGGCAGCGCCTGCCATTGCTGAAATTGCCCGCAATCTTGGTGCCCTGACAATTGGAGTTGTCACACGTCCGTTTAAATTTGAAGGCCGCAAGCGTGCAGCTAACGCAGAAACTGGAATTAACGAAATGAGGGAAGCAGTAGACACCTTAATTATTATTCCCAACGATCGCTTATTAGAGATTGTAGATAAAAAAACACCCATGATTGAAGCTTTTCGTGAAGCTGATAATGTATTACGCCAGGGTGTTCAAGGAATTTCAGATTTAATTGCTGTGCCAGGGTTAATCAACCTTGATTTTGCTGACGTGAAAACGGTTATGTCCCATAAGGGAACTGCCTTAATGGGAATTGGTATTGCTAAAGGTAAAGATCGTGCTGTTGAGGCTGCGCAGAAAGCCTTAAATAGTCCCTTACTTGAAACTTCCATCAATGGAGCTCATGGTGTGATCATGAACATAACTGGTGGAAATAATTTAAGTCTTTTTGAAGTACAGGAGGCAGCCGATATAGTTGCTTCTGCTTCTCATGAGGAATTAAATATGATTTTTGGTTCGGTCATTAACGAAAACTTAGATGAAGAAATTATCGTAACTGTTATTGCCACTGGATTCACTGAGCAAGAGGAGATATTAGCACAACCGCTTTCCCAGCCATCAATGGAAGAAATGTCTAATCCATATCAAAGGGAACAACGTATACAGCGTGAACCAATAAACCGAGGCGAATCAATTCAAGATTATGAAAGACACTCAGAACAGTCAGAAGAATCTCTGAATATTCCAGCGTTCTTGCGCAATCGAAAAAAACGATTTTTATAAATTTAACATCTGCATTTTCATAGGTTGATAAAGAAATATATAGTACTTAGACCCAAATTCTTGAAGAAATAAATGGCTTTGCGCCTATTAGGTAGTCCTACTAAATTTGGGATTGTGGCAGAAGAATGCATTGAACTTTATCGAAGATTAAGGGGTAATTGAACCGGGGTGTAATCCCGTGATCCATTAATCAAAGAACCCCTACCTCATGTCCTCATGAAAGGCTCATGAGGACAAAAGCGTAAGAAAACAGATATGACTTGTCCTCATGAAAGGCTCATGAGGACAAAAGCGTAAGAAAACAGATAGGACTTGTCCTCATGAGAGGCTCATGAGGACAAAAACGTAAGAAAACAGATAGAACTTGTCCTCATGAAAGGCTCATGAGGACAAAAGCGTAAGAAAACAGATAGGACTTGTCCTCATGAAAGTTCATGAGGACAAATGTGTAAGAAAACAGATTGAACTCTTCCTCATGAAAGCATCATGAGGAAAAAATTGGCGGAAATCCAATATCCTCTTTAACAGGGTATGAGATGGGGGGATTCCAATGCCTAAAAGATTTGCAGGGAAGGTTTGCGTGGTAAGTGGTGAAGGTCAGGAATCGGGCAGGAAACAGCCATTTCTTTTGCAAGGGAAGGAGCAAAGGTCATTGCAGCTGACATCGATGAAGAAGGCGTCAAGCAGAGAATCTCTTCCATAAAAGCAATAGGCGGGGAAGCGGTTCTGGTTGTTTTCTTCTTGTTATCCTTCTTGCTTAAGGAAACCGCACCGGTAAAAGTATCTCGTGATATTTAAGAAGATTCTGGAATTAATATTTCTCTTTAAATTAAATAAAGGACGCTTTCATAATGTGTTGGAAAATACATTACGAAAGCGTCTTCGTGTTAACTTTAAAATAATTTTAATTTCTACACTTGTTATTTTTTCAATATAGTGGTTGAACTTCTAATCACAAGTTCAGGCTCGTATACGATGGATGGAGGAATGTTATCCTTCTTTTCGACAGCAGCAACAATCCATTTTGCAGCATCAATCCCCATTTGCATTTTTGGATGGGTTACTGATGTTAGTTTTACATCGGATGCCTCTGCTAAAAAGGAGTCATCGTAGCCAACAATCGAAACATCATCAGGAATACTTAATCCAAGTTCTCTTAACATATTTAATATTTGTAAGGCCAGTTGGTCATTGTAACAAACAATTGCTGAAGGGATTGAATCTGCATTGAAAAATTTTTCTAATCGTTCTAATAATCTGCTATCTTTTTCTTCGGTGGTAAAGGTAATCACCATCTCCGGGAAAAATGTGATGCCATGCTCTCTGAAAGCGCGGATAAAGCCCTGCATACGATTTACCCCTTGGAGGTCATCCGTTTTAAAAAGTCCAACTATCTTTTCATGTCCTAATTTAATTAAATGTTCAGTAGCCGCAAATCCGCCGTGTTCATCATTCACAACGATATGAGGAGGCATAAGCTGGGGATAGAATTGGTTAATCATTAAGTATGGGATATGGTTCTGTTCTAATTCCAGATAGTAATGAATGTTAGGATTGTAATTGCTGCTTTTAGTAGGCTCAACAATAAGACCGTCAATGTTCCTGCTTAACATCGTTTGTAAACATTGTTTTTCTTTCTCAACATCATTATCCGTACAAGCAAAGGTTAAAGAATATCCCTCAGCTGTTAAATATGATTCAATTCCTTTGATAATGGAAGGGAAAATATAGTCAGAAATGTAGGTGGTTATAACTCCGATATTTTTTCCAGTACTTGATTGATGCTGGATTTGAGGCTTTTCATTCCCCAACTTATTGGAACAAAAGGTTCCAGCACCTTGTTCTCTGTATAGCCATCCCTCATGAACCAAATCCCCGATAGCTTGACGAATCGTATGTCTGCTTACACCAAACATTTTGACAAGTTCATTTTCAGAATAAATCTTATCCCCAGGTTTTACCTGACCGCTAGTTATCCATTCTGTTATCTTTTCCTTTACCATATTATATTTAGTTTGTTGAGCCAATTGGATTACACCACTTTCAACTTGGAAGCAAGTTTATTTACTTATGCGTACAACATGTTTAATAAAATAATATTAACAAAAAAACAAGGGATTGACCATGAGATAATTTACTAGCATTATACGTACAAGTCGCGGATGATTTATTATTTGTGATGCTTTTGGAATTTGTATATATATGTATCCTCTGATTGCACAGTGTAAAGCTATATCGAAAATCATGTTATTATAAAGTTGAGCTATGTTCCGTAATAAGGCAATAATAAAAAAGAGAAGGAGTTAATAAAATGATTAAAGTTGTATGTAAAGCAAAACTAAAACCAGGTGTAAAGGTAGAAGAATATTTTATTTTGGCAAGAGAAGTTGTGTCAGAAACCAGAAAAGAAAAAGGCTGTATAACGTACACACTTCATCAAGATATCAATGATCCGACCATCCTTACTATGCTCGAAGAATGGGTGGATGAAGAGGCTTTAAATCAACATAATAAAAGTGAACATGTTATGAAAATTGTTCCAGAGCTTAGAAAACTTCGAGAAAGTACAGAAATCAACCTTTATAGAGAAGTAAAATAACCCCCGATGGAAATTGGATCAAGTTTATGGAGAG
This sequence comes from Bacillus sp. ISL-75, assembly GCF_018613095.1. Lineage (NCBI taxonomy): Bacteria > Bacillati > Bacillota > Bacilli > Caryophanales > Bacillaceae > Bacillus > Bacillus sp. ISL-75. The sequence continues at coordinate 33,821 of NZ_JAGGQX010000028.1, read as the reverse complement.
GAATCCTGAATCACCACTTAGGAGAGGTTAAAAAGGAAAGTACTTACATATTCCTCTTGTCCCGGCACCTTCCTCCCATGAGGATGGTGCCTGATTTAGAATAAATAAGAAAAAATATGCTTTCTAAAACGACAATTTATAGACTATTCGCTAAATTATGTATTAAAATGAATTTTATATATTATAGCTTCACGAAAATAATATAGGAAACCCTCGTTAGCAAATTTTATCGGATAGTAAAAACTTTTAATATAACCTTGGAGGATGCTATGAACTTTGTTAGTACACGCGGAAATGTAAATAAAATTGGTTTTATTGATACAGTCTTAATGGGATTAGCTAATGATGGGGGACTATTAGTCCCTGAGAAGATCCCACAAATTCCTGCAGATAAGTTAGAAGCAATGTCCCAGTTAACTTATCAGGAACTAGCATACGAAATCTTTTCCTATTATGTTGATGGTGAAATTCCAGACAATGAGCTAAAGGCTTTAATCGAGAAAAGCTATGCAACCTTTCGCCACCCAGAAGTAACACCTGTTCAAAAGCTGAAGGAAAACATGTATGTGCTAGAACTGTTCCATGGTCCGACCTTTGCTTTTAAAGATATTGCTTTGCAATTCTTAGGGAATTTATATTCCTATGTATCAAAGAAAACAGGTGAATCAATTCATATTCTCGGTGCTACTTCAGGGGATACGGGAGCCTCAGCGATTGAGGGAGTCAGAGGAAAAGAAGGCATTCGCATTTGCATTTTGCACCCACATGGCAAAGTAAGTAAGGTACAAGAATTACAAATGACAACTGTTGATGACAAAAGTGTTTTGAACTTAGCCATCAAGGGGACGTTTGATGATGGTCAAAGAATCATCAAAGAATTGTTCGCAGATGTGGATTTTAAAAACAAATACCATATGCGTGCGATCAATTCCATTAATTTTGTTCGTATAATGGCGCAAACAGTTTATTATTTCTATGCGTATTTCCAAGTAACAAAAGAGACAGGTTCACAGAGCGTTAACTTCAGTGTGCCGACTGGAAATTTTGGAGATATTTTTGCTGGTTATCTTGCAAAGAAAATGGGCCTACCGATTGGTAAACTAATCGTTGCGACCAACGAGAATAATATTTTAGAGGATTTTATCTCTAATGGAGTGTACAAGCCTGGTGAATTCAGGAGCACCTATAGCCCTTCTATGGATATTCAGGTAGCTAGCAATTTTGAGCGTTATTTGTACTACTTGCTTGGTGAAAATCCAAGCGAAGTATCTGCCTTAATGGAAAAATTCATGTCAGAAGGAAAAATTGTTGTGAACGAGGAACTGCTCCGCAAGGTAAAAGAGGATTTTGCAGCACATGGAGTTGAAGGGGAAGAATGCTTACAAACAATTACGAAGTACCATGCTGAAACTAGTTATTTATTAGATCCACACACGGCTTGTGGGGTCGCTGCATACGAAAGTTGTAATAATCCTAGTGAGGTTTGTGTCACACTTGCAACAGCTCACCCAGCAAAATTTAATGAATCCATCGAACGTTGTGATATTAAGCAGACATTCCCTGAACAAATAAGTCAATTGTTTAATAAACCACAGCATCTAGAAGTTGTTGACGCGGATAAAGATGAAATTGTACGTAAATTAGAAAAGCTTTTTAGTTTTTCTGCTAAGTAAATCCTAAAATAGGTTCATGGTAAAGAATCTAGAACTATAGTTTACATTATTAAATCATCAAGGTGGATGATGGTTATACGAGCTTTAAAAGCTGGTAGTAATATGCCATAAGGGTGACTCATAAGCAAACTAATTACGTTGATTTGACGTGTCTTTAAGTAAAAATATTGTCAATAAGAGAATGGTGGCGTTGGAAATAATTCCAGGCCACCATTTTTATATGACGGGCGTTAGCGTTCGTTAAAAAAGAGCTAATCGCGATATTGATTTTACTGGAGAAAAGTACCTTTAACACCCCTAATAGTCAAAAAATAGATCCATTATTAAATTTTATTCATTTTATTGTTTATATGCAATTGACGAAATGTGATCTATATGTGTAAAATACATATATAGTAATTTTGTTGAGGTGTAGTCATGACCAACTCTAAAAATGAAAATAATGTTACTCCATCTAAGAACTTTATCCTTCCATTTATATTATTGCTTCTTAGTAGGATGTCACTTCATGGCTATGAACTAAATCAAAAGCTTCAAGCTCTCGGTTTTAACACTCTTGACCAAGGAAATTTGTATCGTTTATTGAGACAACTAGAGAATGACAATCTTGTGCAATCTGAGTGGCATACAAATGGAAGCGGTCCTGCCAAAAGATGTTATTCAATAACTGATGTTGGTAAAGCGTACTTAAAGAGTCATGCTAGACAACTCGAGCTATACCAATCTATGCTCGATCAATTTTTAAAAATGTATTCTAGTTTTCTTGAGCTCTACATACCTCCGTTTCATAGGGAGGATAAAATAGAGAAATTTACAAAGTAAATGAGGAGGAACGAAGATGGTCCAAAAGATGATTCATCAAAAAGAAGAAGTCCTAAAAAAGGAAGTTAAAAAAGTGGAGGTTCCAAAAGTAGTGGAGCAAAATGAACCAAGCTATGTTACGGATTCATTTATTGAAACCTTTTGGGATCAATTTGAAGGTGCCGTATCTCGTACAAGAGATTATAGAGAACAACGCCAAGAACTTTACTTACAGGCTATAAAAGAAACAACAAAGTTCAATGGAGTATACCTCAAAACGTTAAAGGGTCTTTTTGAGCAAACAACAAAATTAAATGGCGAATTGCGTAAAGGGTTATTCCAAAACAACATTTTTAATACAAATGAATCTACTCATGAAGTGACTGAATCTTTAAAAAGTCATGTAAGTGAAGGAGCTAGTAAATTAGAGGAGCTTTATTTAACTCCAATTAACTCAGCCTTTGATTTAATTGAAAGAACTGAGAAGCTTTTTGAACAAAATAGCGAGGCATTTATTGAATATACAAATGAAGCACTGAATGCTTGGGAAGCTGTCACAGACAACTATTTAAAACAAGCTAGAAAAACTCATCAAAATATTGCCCATCAATTGGAAGATAGCGTGCGTGTACTTGTTGCTCCAAGTAAATAATGTACATATCTAAAGGAAAACACATTCTTAATCGGATGAGCACTTCTTTGTTAATAAATATCCTATATCGTACAAAAAAAGCAGCTTTACCTTCACGGCACGCTGCTTTTTTTATTTCTTGATTGCTGATGACATTTTACAACGGAGTATTCCCTCTTCATATTCTTACTTGAAAGAAGGTATTTGTAGTAAAGTGGAGTGAAACAAGTATGCATAACCTTAGTACTGAACAATTGCTAGAAGCATTTAATTCTGCTATTAAGTTAAATCTTTGCAAAGACTTTATTATACTCTTAGCTAATGAGTTAGATACACGATTTATTAATGAATCACCCAAAAATGATTATAAAAAAATTTTAAATCAGTATAATCAATCAGATTAGAATTTGAAATTAGTACAATATTTTTTCTGGTAGATAAGTTTAATGTTTTTCAGTTATAGATTACTCGTACCGTAAGAAGTATCAAAAGTCTTTTAGATAAAGTATTTATCCTTTATTCAGAGATCTTCCAAGAATAAGTTGGGTTTTGCCGTATAGAATTAAAATTCAGCATTCTATTAAAAATGGAGGAATTTTTATGAATGAACAAGAAAAAACTATATTTATGAGTGAACAAGAAAAAACTTTACTATACAAAACTTCTATCATTTTAAGAAAAGATACAAGCAAGATGAGTTTAAACGATATTATAGAAGAACTTGTTCATGTTATAGAATCAAAACAAAAGATGCCAGATTGCCAAATCAAGAATAGAAATTGAGCAAGCGAGACTATTAACGTTACAATTGAAATGAAGCAATATTAGGTTATAACAGCCCTATCCATTTAAACTTGGAGGGGTATTTTTCGTTATCTAGGATTTCAATTTCCGTAGTTAATTGGAAGAACTCATTCCCAAACATGCTCAAGTTTGTTTAGGAGAAGAGTAGCAGGTTAGTATCTCCCGTTACTCTATATATTACATCCCTGAATATCAACAATAAATTTGTAGACATTCCAAGAAAAACTTGGATTTTTCAGAAAACGGCTTATCATAGGACCGAATATACCAAAATAACATATACTCATTAGCTCACTCAAATTGTTTAAACCATCCCTCTTTTTTTTTCACCAGCCCCATGAATCAATACTAGTGGCTCCCCGCTGCCCATTCGTAAAGGTCAAAGAGTTTATGGGTGGGAGATAATCTACACTTTCCAGAACAGCGATCCCTTGAGGATTTTGAATTGCAATGTCCGTAAGCACCAATGGAATAACTAGTTCGCCCATGAAAGAAAGATTAAATGAAGGAAGGACTTAAAAATTTGCCGTGAATAAATTATAACTTTTCTCATCAACTTAAGAAATAAACAAATTAGAGAAGTAGGTGTAATAGGTGTCGCGGAACTTTTATCAGTGCTTCATCATAATTTCTTTAGGCATGGTCTTTTTACTAATGATGTCATCCTGCAGTCATTCACAAAGAAAAAATGGTAGTCCAAATAGTGTTCGAGAAAATACGTACAGTATCGAAAAGCCATCGCCAGAGAAAATGCAGGATTTTCATCCAGAATATTCAGAAACGGACGACCAGAGAGTTCAGGTACATAATATTAATAAAATTCCCCGTGAAGTTTTAGGCTTTTACACAGAACAGGAAGGCGGTTTTCCAGGTTCTCAACCTACATTTAACTCGCAATTCACCAATATAAGCATCATTGCACCCTTTTGGTACAAGCTTGATGATAAACGTCCAGGCAGTCTGATAGATTCCGTTACAGATGCTCATAAGAAAAAGGTTATTCTAAGCGCTCATGAAAAACAGGTGAAGGTATATCTAGTTGTTCACAACCTCTTTTATGAAACCACGGAGAAGGGTAAGCAAGTAGCGAGTAATGTACTTAATAAAGATAAAAGCCGGAGTGTTTTCATTCAAAATTTACGAAATGAAATAAATCAGTTCCGTTATGATGGTATTAATATAGACATGGAAAATTTGTATTTGACAGACAGAGATTCTTTTAGCCTAATGATTAAAAAATTGTCTGATACACTGCATTCTGATGGAAAAGTAGTGACTGTTTCCGTCCCGGCAAACACAGGTGATTCGCGTGCTAATCCCTGGTCACCGTGGTTTGATTACGCAAAACTTGGTCTATTTGCAGATCGGTTAATGATTATGACCTACGATGAACACAACGGAAACACAACACCCGGGTCAACGGCGTCGGCTGATTGGACAGAAGCAACGATTCGTTATGCTTTGAATAAAGGAGTACCAAAATCAAAAATTTTACTCGGTATCGCTGGTTATGGATGGGACTGGGACAAAACAGCTAATAAAGCTTTATATAGCTCCTATGCACTGTTAATGGAGCATAAAACAAAATATAAAGCTGAAATATTGTGGGACCATCGTACGCAAACACCTCATTTCAGTTATGCAGATGAAAAAGACCATATCCACGAGGCTTGGTTTGAGAATAGTGACAGTCTGCGGTCTAAACTAAACCTTGTAGAAAAATATAACTTACAAGGAATCGGGATTTGGCGACTCGGCTTAGAAGACCCTATGTACTGGAAGGCCATACCCGAGACAATAAAAGTAAAAAAATGATGATCTATGAATGAATTTTCCCTACAGAAAGTAAGACATATAAAAAAGCAGATCCAATAAATCTGCCCAGATTCTCGATAAAGGTTCATTTTCTCGGCAATAAAGGTCATTATTGAATACTACACCGTTGATTGGAGCGGAAGGCGCGAAGACTCCTCTCCTGCGGGAGTACGGGGCAGGGGAAACTCCGCAGGAGCGAAGCGACGAGGAGGCTCCCCGGCACGCCCGCGGAAAGCGAAGCGCCTGGAGCGCAAATCAACAGACAAGTTGAAAATCCTATATATTAAAATTATTTTAACAAAGGTCCTATATTACTATTAAAATAGTAGCTGAGGTAGAAAGAAATGGTAAATATGGCTTTCGAAGTTTTTTCGTAATCGGGATACTATATAGATATAATTACAGCATATTAATGTTCATATGAATACTATTTATCAATATAAAATTAGGATGTAAAAGGAAATAATGATACCACTAAATGAAGTAAGTTCCTAAAAGGGAGTGATAGTAAAATGCTTTATATATGGAATATTGAAAAGATCATAAAAGATACATTAGATAAGCACAATTTAAATATTGACTATGAATTTAACAATAATCTCACTGTACCTATGAGTTATAACATATCGACAAATACTATAAAATTTAATTATCTACAAGTTAACGGTTATATCAACAAAATTAGAATTAAAGAGATAGATGAAAACTTTGTTAGAATTATTCTTTATCATGTGATTGGGTATTACTTGGATTTTAAAAAAACAAACATGATCTTAGGATTCTAATGTATGGTGAAGATGAAGAAATAGAGAAGCTTAAATCTGAAATTGAAACGAATGCTTGGGAATACGGGAGAACATTGGTACCGGAACAACTGTTACTGTCATATGATAAAGTACGTGAATTAGATAAAACTTTAATAAAGGGCCAATTAACCAATATGTAATCATCTTTTTTACGTATGGGGTTTTGTCAGGAAAACTTCTTTTTCGTCGTTAATCAACTATTTTAGCAGTTTAAAATATATTACTCGTGGGGTGGATAAAATTGAAGGCGGATGCTGTTTTTGAAGGTGGTGGGGCTAGGGGAGTTGCTTTTATTGGAGCGATTCAAGCAATGGAAGAGGAAAAAGTAGAATGGCAAAGATTAGCTGGAACATCAGCAGGAGCTGTAATCGCTGCTCTTTTGGCAAGCGGCTACAAAAGCTATGAAATTAGAGATCATTTGAGCAAACTAGATTTTTCAAAGCTACGAGGTAGAACATACTTGAATCGAATTCCAATTTTTGGTCCCTTATTAGAACTAATGATTCATCTTGGAATATATAAAAACGATTACTTGGAAATCTGGATGGATTCACTTCTTATAGAAAAAGGAATTAAGACATTTGCGGATCTACCAGAGGAAAAATTGAAGATAATCGCTTCTGATGTTACGAATGGCCAAATGCTTGTTTTGCCAGATGATTTGGATCGGTATGGGATGACTCCTGCTGATTTTAAGGTTTCAACCGCAGTTATGATGAGTGCCTCTCTCCCATTTTTCTTCCGTCCCGTTATTTGGAAATCAAAAGACCGTAAAAAGTCCTACATTTTAGATGGTGGTTTACTAAGTAACTTTCCAATATGGATATTTGATACGGAAAACCCTCGGTTTCCAACGTTCGGCTTCCGTTTTGTGAAAGATAAAGTTAACATAGATCCAGTAATACCAACGCCCCTCCACCTTTTTAAAAATATATTTAAAACGATGATTCAAGCCCATGATCTACGACATTTGAACAATGAGACGATTGAACGTACCATTCAAATTCCAACTGGTGACATCAACACTACTGATTTTGAATTGGATCCGGCTGAAATCGATTTTCTCTATATGTCAGGCTATTCTTCTACAAAAGAATTTTTATCGAAGTGGGATTTTGAACAATATAAGGTTAAAAGAATGCAAAGATTAAAGAATAAGTAGCTGAAAAGGCCATTTCTCAAACTTTATTTAGAAAATAAATTAAAAGTGAATGTAATCAGGTGCACAATAGCAAGAGCACCTAATAGATACGTACCGATATAGAGTAGAACTTCCATTAGTTTCCTCCTCAATTTTTTACACTTCAATACTTAAGTCATTATAAACAAGGTATATTGAAAAAGTTGTCGATATTCCTCATTTTAAATGAACTGTTAACTTCTTTTAATAAAAGAAAAAAATTTTCATTGTTTGACTTATGTTTGTAAAAAAAGCCATGCTACTCTAAGCACGGCTTTTCTCATTTCCACCAAATAATCTATGTTTAGTCCAACAAAAAGGAATGTTTCAAATCGAATGGTGTTCTGTTGAAATTCGTATAACGCTTTATGTAAAGGTGCAAGAAGATGTTTATTACTTTTGCAATTGCAAAACGGAGTTAATTGAACCTAGTATGATAAATTTAGATGATTATCAAAAAAGTTCTAAATATATATAACCTTTTCTAAAAAAGTTAGAATTTAAAAAAAACGGAATAAAAAATACAATAAAAAGTGTAAAGAGGATTTAAAAAATCTTATGGGGGGCAAAAGGAAATATAAGTTTAAGCATGTTTACTTCAAAAATGTAACCGGTATCAATTTTTTAAAATGATTAAAAAATAGGGGGACATGATCAATGAATGTTTGGCAACCAAATAGCCCATTAGGGGGATTACCATTTATTAAGAATGCAAGTTCAAAACGTGAATCAAGCTATGATCGAACAGGGGGAAATAGAGATTTTGTTGTAGTTGAACCTGGTACAACTGCAGTAATGGCTGATATCAAAGGAGCAGGGTGTATAAAACATATTTGGATGACAACAAGATGCTATGCTCCACAATATTTACGGAAACTTGTCTTAGAAATGTATTGGGATGGGGAGGAAAATCCAAGTGTAAGAGTTCCTTTTGGTGACTTTTTTGGAATAGGGCATGCAACCTGTAAGCACTATGTCTCCCTTCCTTTAAGTATGATCATGGGTGAGAAAAGAGGGCCTAAAGGACCATTTGCTGCATCAATGAACTGTTATTTTCCAATGCCATTTGCTGATGGTGCTAAAATTCAATTAATCAATGAAAGTGAAGAAAAAGTAGAGAACTTGTTTTATTATGTAGATTATGAAGCATATGAAAACAAGGAACAAATCCCGGATGATCTTGGAAGATTTCATGCCACCTGGAACCGTGAAAACCCTTGTGAAAAGGTAGTGTTTAACAGTGATATTGAAAACCCGGCACCATGGGACCTTCCAGGTAAAAATACAACGGGTGATGAAAACTATGTCATTCTAGATGCTGGGGGGAAAGGGCATTATGTTGGATGCGTATTAAACATTGATAATTTTGATGCCTCCAATCAAGAGTACACATGGCCAGGCGAAGGTGATGATATGTTCTTCATTGATGGAGAACAATGGCCGCCATCCCTCCATGGTACAGGGACAGAAGACTACTTTAATGCAGCATGGGGCTTCCCTAGTGGAGAATATGCCGGTCCTTATCATGGTGTATCTTTAGGAAGCGATGTACAAGAGCACTTTGGAAAATGGAGCCTATACCGTTTCCATATCGAAGATCCAATCCGTTTTAACAAATCGATTCGCGCAACGATAGAGCATGGCCACGCAAATGATCAAGGAAATGATTATTCTAGTGTTGCTTATTGGTATCAACTGGAGCCTCATAAACCACTTCCGGAGCTTCCTCCAGTAAAAGAACGCCTTCCTAGAAGATGGCCAGAACATGGTTTGTGGGATCGATAATTTAATTCAAAAATCAAGGGGGCTGTAAAGGGTGAAGAAAAAAGGAATCCTATCGATTGCTTCTCTATTTATAGTATTATCTATCTTTTTATCGGGATGTTCGGAAGAAAAAACAGGAAGTTCAGAAACAAAAGGTGACAATAAATCCATTACTGTTCTTGTTGAAGGGGGAAGCCCAGCATTTAAGGTGGCAAAAGAAACAGCAGCTGAATTTAAACAGAAAACAGGCTATGAGGTGAAAATTGAATCGGTTCCATATACCGGAGTCTATGACAAACTAAAGGCTGAGGTAGCTTCACAGGCAGGAGCTTTCGATGTTGCAACAATTGATATTCTTTGGTTTCCTGCTCTTGCTGGTGGACTTGTACCGTTAGATGATCTAATGGTAGATGACGTTAAAAATGATTTATTTCCAGGTCTAGTAGAAGGCGGTAGCTATAATAATGAAGTTTATGGAATGCCTGTATGGACGAATGCAAAAAATTTAATCTATCGGAAAGATTTATTCGAAGATCCAAAGAATAAAGCTGATTTCAAAGCAAAATATGGCTATGACTTACATCCCCCAACAACATGGGATGAATATAGGGATACTGCAAAGTTTTTTACTAGAGATACCGATAATGATAAAAAAGTTGATATGTACGGAACAACGGTATTTGGTGCCAACAATGGGGATGCAGTTGCTAGTTGGCTTGATCATGCAGCTCAAGCAGGTGCGAAACCCTTGGTTGTTGGTGATAATGGCAAAGTTCTTGTAAATACGAAACCGTATGTTGATTCTTTACAATTTTTAGTTGACCTTTTAAAGAAGGATCAATCGGTTCCAGCAGGAGCACTTGAAATGGCATCTGCTGAAACTTCTGAGCTATTTTGGAATGGAAAATCTGCAATGATGCTAGCATGGGGTCACTTTTATGTCCCTTCAAATGACCCAAAACAATCAAAGGTGGCTGGAAAAGTAGGAAGTGCCCCAATGATCGGTGGAGGAGCAGGAATAGGTGCAGTACCAGGTCCATGGTATCAGGTTATCCCAAGTTCTTCAAAAAAACAGGAGATCGCCAAAAAGTACCTGAACTTCATTTATGATAAGAATGAACTATTTATGAAATCATTGGGAGTAGCAGCCAGAAAATCTGTTTTTGAAAATTATAGCACGAAAAATGGTTATGAGCATTTGCAACCGCTTATGACAACATTAAGCGGACCACAAACTCAAAATCGACCTGCTATTAAGGAATGGCAGCAAATCGAAAGTGAAGCACTCATCCCAGCCGTGCAATATGCACTTTCAGGAGAAAAGACACCACAGGAGGCACTTGATTGGGCAGCGGGAGTAATAAAAGATCTATTGCCGCCACAATAAAATGAATATGTTTTGATAGAACCTTTTCATGGGCCCTTTATTCCATGAAGAGGTTCTTATCCAAAAAATACAGTTTTAACATATTAATAGAAAGGAGTGGATTTCATGAGAATGAAAAATGGGGCATTATCGACCATGTTTTTCTTTCCTGCAGGTATCTTTATGTTGGTGTTTCTGGTCTATCCAATATTACTTTTAATCAGAGATAGTTTTTATAAGATAGATTTAATAAATCCTTCATTAAGAGAATTTGTCGGCTTTGCTAACTATACAAGCTCGTTGACTTCCTCACGATTTTTAAAAGCACTTTGGAACACAGTGGTTTATATAGGAGTAGCGGTGTGTATCGAGTTTATCTTAGGTCTGACCCTTGCATTGCTCCTAAGTAATGCTTTCAAAGGAAGCCAATTTATTCGGACACTATTGTTAAGCCCGCTAATGTTAGCACCTTTAGTAACAGGATTAATTTGGAAATTCATGCTTAATGATCAATTCGGCATCATCAACTGGGGGCTTTATAAACTAGGACTCCTCTCTGACCCACATCAAATACTCTGGTTATCCGACTCCCGTTTTGCACTTTATTCTACGATTATTGCAGATATTTGGTTAACAACACCTTTCATAATGCTCGTATTATTAGCAGGTATTAAAGGAATTCCCATTAGTTTATATGAATCTGCTGAAATTGATGGGGCTAATAAATGGCATAAGTTTCGTTACATTACGTTTCCTTCGCTTATTCCGGTAGCAACAGTAGCATTACTAATTCGTATTATTGATGCTGCAAGAACCTTTGATATTGTTTGGGTGCTTACACAAGGGGGACCAGGTTTTTCTTCTGAAGTGCTAAGTACATATATGTATAAGACATTAACTCGTTATGGAGAAGTCGGGCAGTCTAGTGCAATGGCGGTAATCTTTATAATCATTTTATTAATCCTAAGTTCTTTCTTCATTACAAAAATGTGGTCTCCTAGGAAAAGACGTGGATAAAGATAAGAGAGGTGAAAGATAGAATGGCCCATATGCCAATAAAAGAAACAATGGTAGGAAAACCGGTTTGGATCACTAATTTTTATTATAAACATAAAATATGGACGATGATTATATTTTTGGTCACATGTTTACTGGCTTTATTATTCTTAGGTCCGTATATCTATCTATTGTTAACGTCCTTAAAACCATCCGCCGAGGCAGTTACTGCACCACCGAGGTTATGGCCTTCGAAATTTTCGCTAGAAAATTATAAAAACATGCTAAATACCTTACCGATAGGGAAATATTTTTTGAATAGCTTAATTACTGCAGGCGCTAGTACCATTTTAAGTGTATTTTTTGGTGCAATGGCTGCATATGGAATCTCTAGGTTCTCTTCCATTACTGGAAATTACTTTTTGTTATTTACCTTAGTGATAAGAATGGTACCAATGATTAGTATTGCTATACCGATGTATATGATAATAAAAAGTATGGGCTTAATTGATACCCATTTGGCCTTAATATTGGTGTATACCAGCTTGAATGTACCGTTTGCCATTTGGTTATTAATTGGTTTTTTTGACTCGGTTCCTAAAGAATTTGATGAAGCGGCTAGGGTGGATGGATGCAGCTGGATCGGTTCCTTTATACGCATTATTCTTCCTGTTTCACTCCCTGGACTGGCCACAACAGCTATCTTTACCTTTATGTTGGCATGGAATGATTTTTTGTTCTCGTTACTTATGACCAGTACGAAAGCAAAAACGGCTACAGTAGGAATTTCAGAATTTTTAACAGCTTATAATCTTGATCTAGGGCCAATGACAGCTGCTGCCATCTCATTTAGTCTACCTGTAATGATATTTTCCTTTTTCGTTCAACGTTACATTGTAAGCGGTATGACATTAGGAGCTGTTAAAGAATAACTTTTTTTATAATCGATAGTGGAATTCATATTCAAAGCTTAAAATTTTTTAGACTGGAGCGGGTGATGCTTTCTTAGGAGGGATTATTCATAAATTAATAGAATATAATGTATATCCTTCCTATTTGAAGTTTATTGAGGTGGTTGAAATGGAAAAGTTTGCTAATTCTGTTGCTTCCATATCTGTCACAAGAAAAGGAGGTATTCCTAGCATGCCTAAACTTGAAGAAGTGTAGGATCTAAGATGGAGGGAACGTAAAACTACTCACCCTGGATATCTATCAATTAAAGAGCTTTGGTCATAGTGATTTAGATCAACTTAAATCGAAATATGAGAAATTTAATGCGTTATCATGGACAAAATTTTTAAACTGGAGAAACCACATGCCTAAACTAATGAGACTTATCGACTCTCCAATCAAACGTAAAATTATCTTATTAGCTTTGTTTTCAGCTCTTATACCTTTACTTGTTATTGGTCCTTTTACGTTCATTTATTTTAATAAAGTAATAGAAAATAAAGTATCTACAACCATTAATAACTTTTTAAATATTGTCGATTGGAATATAAATGCATTTGTAAGCAATGTAGAAAATGTATCTAATGGCATCTTTCTCTCAAATGAAATTCATGCATATTTAACTTATAAAAAAACAGATCCAAAGTTATACAGATTAGAGACTTCATCCCTAGAAAACCTAAATAATATAACGGTAGTAAACAATCCTTTTATTAATGCCATTTATGTTGGTAATGAAAATCACGGATTTTTGAAAATAAACCGTGGGGAACGGAATATTAAAAATAACATCTATCAAACAATAAAAAAGTCCAATATCTATCCGCATTTGATTAATGGCCAATGGCAAGGTGAATGGTTAAATGGTAGTGATTTAAAACTTGTTAAAGATAGTAACCATTCTTTACTTTATGGTAGAAATATTAGAGACCTTGGAACGAAGGAACAAATGGGGTTAGTACTTATAGATCTTGATCAATCTTATTTCGAGAATATGTTTAAAAATAGTAATCCTCCTGGAGATATTTTGGTGTTAGATGAGGATAAAATTTTGTTCTCGAGTAGTGATCATAGTTTCTCTCCCTCTCAGGTAGCTAAAATAATTCAAGGGCGTGGTAAAAGCGGGACAATTAAAAAAGTGATGAATGGAACGCAATATTTCTTTAATTATCATACAAACAAGAAAACCAATTGGGATGTTGTAAGTATTATCCCATATAAAAATATTGTTCGTGAGGTAAATCAACTTCGATTAATAACGATCTCTTTATTAGTGCTAGCGCTCATATTGTCCTTGATCATAGCCTTATTTATAACTAGGAGAATTACAAAACATTTAAGTTTGCTGCGAATGGTTACTGAAAAAATGGAAAAGAGAGAGACTGTAGTAGGTATTCATTTTAATAATGAGGATGAAATTGGACAAATTGGGAACCGAATTGTTCACCTTTATAACTGGAATAATGATTTAACCAAAAGGTTATATAAATCACAAATTAAGGAAAAAGAAGCAGAGCTATTAGCCTTGCAAAGCCACATTAATCCGCATTTTTTATATAATACTTTGAACACTATTTTTTGGATGGCGGAGAAGTTAAAAGCGAAGCAGATTGCAAAAATTGCAATTAATTTGTCAAAAATCTTTAAACTTACATTAAATGATGGAAATCATATTACCTTTGTTAAAAATGAAATGGAACAAGTTAAAAGTTATCTGGATATCCAAAATATTCGTTTCGACCATAAAATCATCTATACATTTAATATCGAACCTGAAATCATGGAAGAAAAAATCATTAAATTGCTGTTACAGCCCATTGTAGAAAACTCTGTCTACCATGGTTTAGAACAACAGGAAAGAGGAACCATCATGATTGAAGGCTATAAACAGCATGACGGTTTAGTTTTTAAGATTAGTGATACTGGAGAAGGTTTTGACATGAACGAGGTGGATATTAACACAAAGGGTTATGCTTTGAAAAATATAAATGAACGATTGAAACTTTTTTATGGAAAAGAATATGGATTAAAGATCGAGAGTGAAATAGGAAAGGGAACGACCGTTTATCTTAAGATTGGCCTGAATAATGACGGAATCATCCATGACAATTTTTAAGGGGTTTTCTATTATGTATAAACTTTTAATTGTTGATGATGAAAAAATTGTAATTGAAGGCTTGAAATCTGCAACTAACTGGAAGGAACATCACATTGAAATTGTAGGATCGGCCTCTGACGGAGAAGAAGCCTTTAAAGAAATTATTAACAAAAAGCCTGACATTGTTTTAGCCGATATAAGAATTCCAAAAATGAATGGATTGGATTTAATAAAAGAAACAAAGAATCTTAATCTAGAAACTGTTTTTATCATTATTAGTGGGTATTCAAAATTTGATTACGCCAAAAGGGCCATTCAACTCGAGGCAATTGACTATCTGGTCAAACCAATTGAGGTGGATGAAATTGTTTGTTCTATTAAAAAAGCCATTTTAAAACTTGAAAAAATAAAAAATGAAAAACAAACAACTGAACGGATTAATGAATATCAAATTGCATTAGAAGAAAAGCGTGTTCTTGATTACATCTTAGGACATAGATTTGTTGACCCTGAAATAGACCAAAAATTAAATCGTTTTTCTTTTTTAAACATCGGATTGAAAGGGTTTACATGGGATGATTCAAAAGAGACTGAAAAACTTCAGGTCCCATTAGGTTGTATGAAAAATCTATTGGAAAACAGGGGAATTGAGAGTTTCATTTATACGATTGATTGTCAAATTGTAATCATGTTTTCCAATTCTAGTTTAGAGATTAGGAATGACTTGGTTCATGATCTTGTGTCATTGCATGATATCAAATTAAAACCGATTGTTGGAATCAGCAATGTATATGAAAATATTTCGGAAATAAAGAAAGCATACAGTGAAGCAACAGAAGCATTGAAAAATGGAATTTTTTCAAACCAGTTAATAACATATTATAAAGAATTAGAAACTTTTAATCATTCATTTGGAAACAGTATTATCGAAGAAATTAATCAATTTTTTAATGAAAAAAACCCAAATCTTCTTAGCAGAATGAATCTTTTCATGACCAAAGTTTTTCTCGATTGTAAAAAGAGTAACCTGTCTCCGGAAAAATCAAAATATGTATGTTTTAAAATAGTTAATCATTTTTTGGAATATATCGAAAGTGAATATGAAGTAAATAAAAGTGGTGGCGAAAGATATTTATTATACGAAGAATTAAATCTATTACAGTCTTTGGAAGAAATCAGAGAATGGCTTGTACAATTTATTGATCAATCAACTGAATTTTTAAAGGAGAACCACGTGTCCTATAATGAAAAACTAATCATCGACTTAAAAAGTTTCATAAATACTAATTATAAGGAACCCATCGTTTTAGATGACTTAGGTAAGTTGTTCCATAAGAACCCTGCATACCTGTGCAGTTTGTTTTCTAAAGCAGTTGGTAACACCATCTTTGAATATATTACAAATGTTAGATTGAATAATGCCAAGAAATTACTAAGAAGCTCAAATTTAAAAGTATCAGAAATTTGTAAACAGGTAGGCTACGAAAATCAAAAATACTTTAATCAAGTATTCAAGAAAAATATTGGAACAACCCCAGGTTTCTACCGTTCACAACATATACTAAAGTAAATGTTGGTGGAGTGTTATTTGTGGAGTCCACCTATGAATGTGCGTAATTGTAAATAATTCAATAAAGCCATCGGAGGCGAAGGGAAAATGAATCGACGAAAGAAGAGATTACGAAACATCTTCACAAAAATGGCAGCAAGACTTATTTTTTAGTAATTAACTTACCTATTACTCAAAACTTTTTCCTAAACTCAAGATAACCGTCAATCACAAGCTTCAAAACTGTTTGATACCTGTGTGCCAGGCACTGGTGCGTCGGTTACCACGCAGTTCACTCCAAACTTAATTAAATTTTCCTTCTTTGTTCATAAGAAACAAATGAAAAGAATAAACATCAAAATAGTATGGGTATTTTTTTCTGGGAGGAATAAACATGAATGATGTCCTTGAGAGAACAGCAAGATTTGAACATCGGTTTTGGCTCCAAATATTAGGTGATCATTCGAGGTTTATTTTCGAAGCTCTTGCACCCGTCCAAAAAGAGGAGATTGAAAAGGCATCATCTTTTATACGAGGATTTGACAAACTTCTGGATCGTGCAAATTCCTCAGATATAGTGACATTAACAATCGAAGCTGAAACAGAGGTTATAAGATTACGGGAATTTAAATTGGACTTATTAAGAAAACATCTGATTGGGAAAATAAAAATTCACCTTTCGCCAACCTTTATCAATCATATGGTCAATGAATTAGAGGAATACTTAAGAATTTTAATACACCTAAAAGCAGGGGAAGCTCCTCCTGTTTACCATGAACTACATCATCATCTTTTATGGTTATTAGATGCTGCGGGTCATTCAGAGGCAATTTCCTCTAATTTAGATAGTGTTGAAAAGAAACTCATTGAGAAAAGTAATGCATTTAGGAAGAACTTTGAAGATTTTTACCTGAAATCAGTTGAACTAGCAGGATATTTAAGAAGTAATTTGACCTCGTTCCCTGCTTTGTTAAAAATGAATTCAGACAGCCAGTTAGAAATAAAATTATTTCAAAATTTTTTACAAGAAATTGAAGAACTTAGACTAAGTAAGCAAGCATTAGGAACATTTGCCGCCTTAATGGCGGATCATATGTATCGTGAAGAATGTTATTATCTTATGAAATTAGCAGAATCGGCAAATCTTGACTCACCCAATTGTGATCCTGCTAAACCTCGACTTAAGGAATAATTCAATGAGAAATAAAAGGGAAACACAACCACACCAACAACCACAACCAATGATCGGTCAAGCATGGACTGGTAGACATGTGATCTTGCTTCACTGTACAAATAATAATCAATTTATTAATCTTTATAAAAGTTTCCATGCTCCGTTTGAGCCTCCACGTCAAAATTGTGCAGAAACTTTGTCGCAATTACTGAGTATCGGATATCGTGTTATGGCGATTACGCCCATCTCAGCAAATCATATTCAATATTTTTTGGTACTAGGAGATTAAAGATGCAGAATCAACGAATGCGATAAAAATGAACCCAATCTTTAGCAGTGGGTTCATTTTTTGTTTCTCCATTAATCTAGATTCTCTGAAATTAATTATTGACAAAGTGATTGAATACTACTAAAATTAGAAATTATTTAACAATAATTTAGTTTGCGAGATAAGATGTAATAATGCATAACTTTTTTTAGCGGGGGATTTTGAACCATTTGTTCTTCTTCATAAATTAAATACTAAGCAAGCTATGATTGCTATGGGTCAAACTATAGCAGGAGCAGCTTCTGGAGAGACCGCAGGAAATCTGCGGCGCCGAAGGGTTCACAATCTCAGGCAAAAGGACAGAAGAGTACGAGTTTTATTTGTTATTCTACCAAAAGAGTAATGGATATTATTTGTTATTCTTATGACCGATGAGATTGGAGAAATTCCAATCTCTTTTTTCATGGTGTTTAACCCTTTGTTCATATCTTCACAAAGTGAACGAAGGAAATTATTACTAATGAGGGGGCAAATGAAGTGGCACAACAAGAATTAAAACGAGATTTAAAAAATCGGCACGTACAACTGATTGCGATTGGAGGTACGATTGGAACAGGTTTATTCCTAGGTTCAGGAAAAGCCATTCAGTTAGCAGGTCCATCTATCATTTTTGCCTACTTAATCGTAGGTATCGCATGTTTTTTTGTTATGAGGGCATTAGGAGAGCTTCTTTTATCAAATAAGGGCTATCAATCATTTACGGACTTCGCCGAGGATTATATTGGACCGTGGGCTGGTTATGTAACTGGATGGACGTATTGGTTTTGTTGGATTATGACAGCAATGGCTGATATTATTGCTGTTGGTGTATATGTACAATATTGGTTCGATATCCCACAATGGGTACCTGCTATAGTCTGTTTAATTGTATTATTGGGACTAAATTTATTAACAGTAAAGCTATTTGGAGAATTAGAGTTTTGGTTTGCTTTAATCAAAGTGATCACCATTCTAGCTTTAATCATCATAGGGGTCATTTTGTTAATTATTGGATTTCAAACAGATTCAGGAACGGTGACAGTAAAAAATCTATGGAGCCATGGTGGTCTTTTCCCGAATGGAATAACTGGTTTCTTACTTTCTTTTCAAATGGTTGTATTTGCATTTGTAGGTGTTGAATTAGTAGGTGTATCAGCAGCCGAAACATCCAATCCACAAAAAAATATTCCATCAGCAATAAATAAAATACCTTTAAGAATACTCTTTTTCTATGTGGGAGCCCTTATTATCCTTTTATGCATCAATCCATGGACGCAACTGAATGCAGCAAACAGTCCTTTTGTAAAAACGTTTAGTTTAGTTGGTATTCCGATTGCAGCAGGAATTATTAATTTTGTCGTCTTAACATCAGCTGCGTCTGCCTGTAACAGTGGATTGTTTTCAACGAGCCGCATATTATTTAATTTAAGTAATCATTCACAGGGACCAGCGAATTTTGCTAAATTAAATAAAAATCATGTACCGAGTAACGCATTATTTATATCTGCACTTGTTCTATCAGCAGGAGCTCTTTTAAGTAAGCTGATTCCAGAACAAGCCTTTGGTATCGTGACAACGATTAGTGCGATTTGTTTTATTTGGGTTTGGAGCATTATCTTAATTTGTCATCTGCGATATAAGAAATCACGCCCAGATTTACATGAAAAGTCGATTTTTAAAGCACCGCTTACACCATTTATTAATTATCTTGTTCTCATGTTATTTGCATTTATTCTCATTATTATGCTATTTGCAGAATCAACTCGTGTCGCTTTATTAATGACACCATTA
This sequence comes from Bacillus sp. ISL-75, assembly GCF_018613095.1. Taxonomy (NCBI): domain Bacteria; kingdom Bacillati; phylum Bacillota; class Bacilli; order Caryophanales; family Bacillaceae; genus Bacillus; species Bacillus sp. ISL-75. Next base: position 14,115 of record NZ_JAGGQX010000028.1, on the reverse strand, counting down.
TGGTTCATTCTTTTATTCATAGTGTATTCATTTAAAAGGACAAAGGGAAAAAATATTAGAATATCTGCGTAAAGTAAAATTCTTGCAATATAATAAAAATATTGTCACATGATTTGTATCGTGTTACTATTAGATGAAATTAAATTCCTTTAATTTGGTTCAGAGAGGCCAAAAAGGCAAAAGTAAACTTCATATATACTAATTATATATGAATGCCCTTTTGTCCTTTGGATGAAAGGGCATTTTATTTTTGCCCATTATCTTTTAATCAAAGTCCTGTGAGGCTTGAAAGGAGAACGACAAAAATGGAATATCGTAAAAAAACAGTAGTTGCATCAGTAGCAGGTTTAACATTAGAGGGCATGGATATCATGTTTATCTCCTTTGCGATGTCGATGATTATTGCAGAGTTTCATATTGACATGGTTGCTGGCGGTCTTATTTCTTCAATTACCAATTTAGGTATGCTCGCTGGAGGAGTTATTTTCGGTATCTTAGCAGATAAATTTGGGAGAGTTAAAATATTTACCTATACGATTCTACTATTTGCTATCGGAACGGCGTTAACTGGTTTAGCAGTAAATATTGAACAAGTATACATCTTTAGGTTTATTGCCGGCTTAGGTGCAGGTGGGGAATATGGAATTGGTATGGCGCTTGTGGCTGAAGCATGGCCAAAGAATAAACAAGGACGCGCTTCTTCTTATGTTAGCATCGGTGCACAATACGGTGTGATTCTGGCTGCTCTTCTTAGTGCCATGATCCTGCCTGCTTGGGGATGGAGAGGATTGTTTTTCATCGGATTGATTCCTGTTATATTCGCCTTTATCGTCCGAAAAAAATTAGACGAATCGCCCGTGTGGCTGGCAGCACAAAAGAAAAAACAACTTGTGCCAAGGCAAAGGAATTTAAAGCAATTGTTTGCTACTCCTAGAACTTCAGTAACGACGATTGCCTTAGCTATCATGGCAACGGTTCAAATTGCCGGTTATAATGGCTTGATGATTTGGCTGCCATCCATGCTTCAACAATCCCAGGGATTATCGGTTTCAAACTCGGCTCTTTGGACGATTAGTACGGCTGCTGGAATGATTGCAGGTATGTTAACTTTTGGACAGTTTATGGATCGTTTCGGTATGAAACGCTCATTTGGAATCTTCTTATTCGCTTCCGCAGTCGCAGTCTTTTTATACTCATATGCGTCAGGGAATGCAGGTCTTTTAATCGGCGGTGCGATCGTAGGATTCTTCTCGAATGGAATGTTTGCCGGTTACGGTGCATTAATAAGCAATTACTATCCAGTAGAAATTCGCAGCACAGCAACCAATACTATCTTTAACTTCGGTAGAGCATTAGGGGGATTATCTCCTATTTTAGTAGGATATATCCTGCAGCATGCTAATGTGACGATCGCAATGGGATATCTTGCTGTACTCTACTGTATCTCCTTTATAGCAATGGTTAGTTTGAAAAAAAGAAAAGATAATCAAGATCAAAACATTACTTTATCTAAAGTAGTGTGAATTGACTCTTATAGCATCTTCATAAAATAATAAAAATTGAGGCTGCAAATCAAATTGGATTTGTGCCTCTTTTTTATGGAGATTGTTCGCTTATTTTTCCTGATAAATGGTATTGTCGGTGTCATTATGTCGTCCCCAAACATACACTCTTCTTAAAGATGGGTTGGAAATTAGACGTTGAGGTGAGGACAAATTGAACTTCGAGATGCAAAAAGCGAATATGTTGGCTGAAAATATCAAGGGTTTTATAAAATATGTTCAGAAAAGCCATGAGAATAAAAACAGCTTTCGGTTTAATCCGGATAAATTGTTTCAAATAAAACTCCTGATTGAGGAGTTTAAGTTTCAAATACTTGCAGATGAACTTTTAAGAATCAATAAGTTTTCTTGGGATGAAAAGTACACGTATTATTTAGTTGATCAATTTATAGAAGGAATCGAGATTATTGATGAATACATCCATAATAACTACAATGATTTATTTCTCTTAACGGCTAGAGTTTACACATTAAAGGATCTCAGTCAATCATTTAGCAGGCAGGGAAAACTGTATCATTGGTCCTAAGATCTCCTTTTTTTAACTAAGGCATTGGTATTAATAAAGCCAATGCCTATTCATTTCGTCAAATAGGAATTAAATATGGAACTTACAATGTAACCATACCCGTACAAAATACAGGAACAAAAGTGAAGGGTATTTATGCTATTATTATTTGATTATAAGAATTTTCAGGAAATAGGTTGACACATTCGGACAAACCATGATATAAACACAATAAGAAAATTTTAGTAATTAAAAGCATAAAAGTGTGAAATAATATGAGAAAAGTGGAATAAACAGGGGGAAATGACGATCATGGAAACTCGTAGCAAAATTTTAGACTGTACCATTCGTGATGGAGGATTAGTTAACAATTGGGATTTCAGTGTCGAATTTGTTCAAGACTTGTATAACGGCCTAAGTGAAGCGGGTGTTGAATACATGGAGATTGGCTATAAAAATTCTCCAAAGCTTCTTAAGGCGACTGAGCCCAATCCATGGCGGTTTCTTGATGATAACTTCCTGAAAGAAATTATCCCTGTCAAAAAGTTCACGAAGCTATCGGCTTTAGTCGATATTGGGCGTGTAGATCCCAATGATATTCTACCTCGTGAACAAAGTGTTTTAGATATGATTCGCGTAGCGTGCTATATCCGTGAAGTAGATAAAGGATTAGAACTTGTCCAAATGTTCCATGATTTGGGATATGAGACGTCGCTAAACATTATGGCATTATCAAGTGTTCCTGAACAACAGCTGATTAAAGCTTTTGAATTGGTGAAGGAAAGCCCTGTAGATGTGGTCTATATCGTTGATTCCTTTGGAAGCTTAGACCCTATAGATATTGAGCACCAAGTGAAAAAGTTCAAAGCGTTGATCCCTAACAAACAGCTTGGAATTCACACACATAACAATATGCAGTTAGCTTTTGCCAATACATTAACTGCGATGCGAAATGGGGTTACATATCTCGATTCGTCTGTATATGGCATGGGTCGGGCAGCAGGTAACTGTAACACAGAACTTCTTGTTAGTTACATCCAAAAATCAAGCTATGAGATTAAGCCAGTTCTTGGAGTCATTGAGAAGCACATGCTCGAAATGCGTGAAAAGTGGGAGTGGGGCTATATCATTCCTTATATGATTTCTGGTGTCCTTAATGAACATCCACGTGTTGCCATGGCATATCGTGATAGCGCAGATCGTGATCAATTCGTAGATTTTTATGACAAGGTAACATCACCTGAAAGTACAGTGGCGACAACTTTAAAATAGGTTAAAATGCTTAAAGCACCTCTATATTTGAGGTGTTTTTTTATCTTTACTATTTATATATGAGGGCAAATCCCGCATAACATAAAATTTGATTTTTTAAAAAATACAACCTACGCCTCTTTTTTTATCATTCCCTCTATCAAATTGTCAAAATTCCTATTAAAAACCCTATTTCCAGTTTCTTGGTTATCGTTTATACTATTCTAGAAATTATAAAAAATTATTGGGGGAAAATTTTTTGATGCGTCTATTGTCCGTTTTACTAGCTGTAACTCTTACTCTTGGGTTGATACCTATCACTGCTTTTGCACAGATTGATGCTCAAGACCAGGAGTTTCAAAACTTTTTACATGAAATCGGGATGTCGGAAGATGAATTTTTAACATATTTGGAGGATATGCACGACTTTACACTGGCAGACTTTGATTCTGTCTCAGAATTAAAGGATTATCTGGGACCTCTTGTTGACGAAAGCAATTTACAAGATTTGCTCGATAGGTTCGAATTATCGAAACAAGAACTCGAAGATATGCTTGCTGAAAATGGCACTTCCTTGGATGAGTACATTTATTACGACGACCTTTACTTTGACGTTTATGAATTACAATACCAGGAGGAATTAACCCCGATTACAGATGAAAACCTCCAGCAGCTTCTTGATGATTATGAGTTTGAATCAAAAGAAGAACTTGAAAAGTTTTTAAATAAAAACGATGACTCGATTGAAAACTACGAAAACATTGAAGAGCTTGAAGCTGCAGTAGCATTACTAGTCTCTCAGGAAGGAAAAGACGAATTAATCAACATTCTCGATAAGTTTGGCTTATCGCTTGATGAGTCCCAAAAGCTTGCAAATTACTCCATGAACATTTTTGAAGACCCGAATGTTGATGTGGAGGATTTCTACACTAAATTAGAAGATATCGCGAATCGTCTAATGGCATTCCGTGAATTCGATAGCACTGATGATCTGTCTGCGGATGAAATTGCAGAAATACTGGATGTTTGGAATGATCTGCTTAATCTTTTCGAATTGAAAACGGAATTTTATTTAACCAAAGATGGAAAAACAACGCCTCTTTCAGTGGAATCTCTTTTAAAAATGGATTCTACAAATGGTGCAGATTTAAAGATTAAAATCTTCTCGAAAGACGGAGAGTTTCTTGCTGATATGGTGATTACAGCTGAAATGTTCGGTTCAGATTTATTGGATGAAACTGGTGAAAACCTGAAGCAAACAGAACAAGTCGCAAAAGAGGTTTCCAAAGTAGCCACAAAGCTACCTGAGAAAGTACTAAAAAAGACAGTCAAAGGCGGCAAATTGCCAAACACCGCTTCAGACTATCTGCCCAATGCATTAGGCGGCCTTGCCATCGCAGCTGCTGGCCTAATTCTGTTCAGAAGAATGAAAGTAAAAGGGATTCAATAAATGAAAAAGGAAAAAAAAGAGAGAACTAGGCAACTGGTTCATCTTTCCCTATCAATCGGGATTGTCATTTTTGGATTATGGTTCAGTGGAACAAATGCTTTTAAATTTATAAAAGGGTATTTGTTATTTAAATCCGCTCAAGCCAACTCTGAACAGGTTGAAGTGAAAAAAACTGAATCTAAAAAACCCGGCGCCTTTAATGATGGAGACTCTCTATATTCCGAAATTCCGAAAAAAGGGGAATTAATCGGTGAGCTGTTTATTCCGAAATTAGGGGCAACGCTTCCCATTTATCACGGTACAGATGAGGATGAACTAGAAAAAGGGGTCGGCCATTTTGCAGGCAGTGTCCTTCCCGGGGAAAAAGATAACTCGGTGCTATCTGGACACCGCGATACGGTCTTTCGCAGACTTGGCAGTGTCGGAAAAGGAGATCTTTTAATTGTTTCCACATCAGCTGGCAAATTTACGTACAAGGTCAGGAAGGTTCGGATTGTCGATGCCGTCGATCGAACCGTCATTGTTCCTAAACCACGTGCTACATTAACTGTGACAACATGTTATCCGTTCAATTTTATCGGAAATGCCCAGCAGCGTTATATACTTGTGGGAAGTTTAATAAAAAGTGAGAAAAAGTAAAGCTGGTGTAGGGTCTCCCCCCTGCAACAGCTTTACTTTTTTTAGTTAAAATTACTATGCTTCCAAAATTTTAATATATTTACATATTACATTGTTAAACCAAACAACTTTAAATATAATGGGAATAGTTGGATAGTTGAAAAAATAAAAAAGAATTTGAATTATATTGCAAATTATTTATAAGACAACCTTAAGAAGAGGTAATGTACAGTATGAATGAGGAGTTAATAAAAAATGCAAATGCAAGCTATCAGTTAGCTGAGCAGAAGGCTGTTCATTATTTTAAATCACTTTTTGATCAGGTTATGCAAAAGAACTTTGTCCCTACATTAACGAAAGATATTCAATCTTGGAAACACAACCATATTCATCACACTTCGATATTATCCTTTTTTTCACGTCGAAAGGGAAAACCTGATAATCGAGCATATCACAATTATATCCGATGGCTCAATTACACCGGCAAACTTGATAATTACTTGGATCGCAGCATCTCCTATATTTTCATGCGGGACCTAGGCAAAGCTCTGGACTCAACTGAGACACAGAATAGGGTAAGGCGGGTCGTTGACAGTTTAAAAAATCACCTAATTCAGTCTACCGCAACAAACCTTAGTGTCAATTCTGAGACGTTTAGCATGGCCGGGTTGTACCGAATCGCCCAGAAAGAAGGCGTCGAATCCACGATGATCTGGTTGCTAAACAAATTAAAGACTGTATCCTCCAATATTCCAACGGGAATGGATGCTGAGAATGCTCAGCGAAAGCTCATTAAAATTATTGCTGGGGTAATTATGCATGAGGTGGAAGAGATGGGCGATGAGGTATCGCCTGAAGAAAGAAGGCAGAAACTTGATGATGCTATTAGGCTAGGCTATTGCTATGGTTTGACCTATCCATTTATTGACGATCTTCTCGATGCCAAAGTCTTATCTGCTAATGAAGAAAAACAATATTCCGATTTGATTCGTACCACCCTTATCACAGGAAATGTACCGGAATTGGGTGAGTGGTCTGGGAAAAACGTAAACCTAATCCGATATATTCATTCAGAACTCCGCGATGCCTTTGAGTATATTAAATCTCATTTGCGTCCAGAGACTAGCAAAAAATTTTTCAAGCAGGCCTATGTGTTTTTTAATTCACAGGAAGTGGACCGTGTAAAGGATCTATCCAACGCAAATTACACAAATGAAGAGTTATACATTCCGGTCATTTTAAAATCCTCTTCTTCCCGATTGATTGTCCGCTCAGTTATTAGTGCTCCGGAGGATGAAGGCTTTGACACCCGAACATTCTTTTATGGCATATACAACCAGCTTGCGGATGATTTTGCAGATATGTATGAAGACTTGAAGGAGGGCAGGGTAACCCCCTATACCTACTATCTGAAATATCATGATAAGCGAATCGATCTTATAAACCCCTTTGAATTATACTGGACGGTCATTTCCAATTTGATCCATAAGGTATATCACTCTGATAGCAAGGCCTGTGAGGTGATTCTCGATCGTGCAATTAACGGCCTTAAGCGATTTAAAGAACGAATGGGCACTGAAAAATACAACGAAGTTATGAAACTATTTTTTTCTGGAGATTCAAAATTTAATCGCATCATTCAAAATATGGTTCGGAAAGCTGATGATGTCGATTTCTTTGATAAACTACTTCGTGACCATATGATTACCACTCTGAAAAATGAACGGAAAGAGCGGGAAGGGTTTTTAGACACTGTTGAAACTGTTCGTAAGGAGATCAACCACATCTTAAAAATCCCTAAAATCGAAGAAGTTGAGCCAATAATTGATGCTGCCAATTACAGTCTGGAAGGTGACGGGAAGCGATTGAGGCCAATAATGACCTGGGTCATGGGCGTTAACGAATATGGACTAAATAAGTCTGCAATCATGCCACTTCTGAAATCATTGGAATATATGCATACCGCATCCTTAATCTTCGATGATTTGCCATCACAGGATAATTCTTCTACCCGTCGGGGCCGTCCAGCGCTACACTCGGTTTATAACATTGCCATCGCAGAATTAACTGGACTGTTTCTTACCCAAAAGGCCATTGAGGAACAAGCCTCTCTTGACCAATTCGATTCGAAGACTGTGCTTAAGTTGGTCCAATATTCGGCTCAAATGACAGCGGTTATGTGTAGGGGACAGGCGATGGATTTGGATTCTAAAGGGAAACAATTAACACTGGAACAATTGAATTTGATGTGTTTTTATAAAACTGGAATAGCATTTGAAGCTTCCCTAATCATGCCTGCAATCCTCGCCCATGCAAATGAAATCGAAATTGAAGCTTTGAAAAAATTCTCCCAACATGCTGGTATTGCGTTTCAGATAAAAGATGACTTGCTTGATGTGGAAGGAGATCTGATCTTACTCGGAAAACCGATTGGCAAAGATGCTGAAAACAACAGTTCTACTTTTGTGTCAATCCTAGGTCAGGATGGTGCTAGAAAAGAGATGTGGGAACAATACTGTCTAGCAATGGAAGCGTTGCAAGAGATGCCACGCAATATCACTTTTCTGAAGCATTTATTAAATTATATAGTTAACCGTGATCATTAATCGTTTGTCATATTGTTATATTTAGAAGATGTTTAAACCATTGTTTGTTTTACTTGACGTTTTGTCCTGGTAAAAGCAATAAAATCACAAAGTTCTTCTTCAGTTAATGGAGTACCATCGAGATTAATTAAACTGTTACCCGACTGTAATAAGCAGTTTAATTCAACCTTTATTTTTTCTTCGTCGACCCGATTTAAGAGAAAATCAACTGTTGTATCAAATAGTTCGGCCATTTGAGATAAAGCATGTAAAGAAGGCTCTCTATACCCTGATTCATAGCCTGCATAGGTACTTTTGGCAATGCCCAGCTGATCGGCTGTTTCCTGCATTGACCACTTTTTAAGTTTTCTAAGGTTTACTAATCGTTTTAACACTCTCGTTCCCTTCCCCCATGTTTGTTTGCTTGATTATATCATAGAAAAAATCGATTAAAAAGAAATATATACGCGAAATGAAAACAATGATTGATTTTATTATCATAATAGCTTTATAATCAGTTATATTCATTCGCAAAACGCGTACGGGAAGAAATAAAAGTAAAGCGGGGAATAAGGATGAAAAAAATATTATTACTTGCAACAGGGGGAACAATTGCATCGGTGGAGGGCAATGAAGGGCTAGTTCCTGGCATGTCTCCTGATGAATTACTCCGATATTGCCTGAATGTATCTGAATCAATAGAGGTAACGTGCAAAATTCTTATGAATAGAGATAGTACAAATATGCAACCAGAACATTGGGTTATGATGGCAAATGCAATAGCCGATAATTACACTATGTATGATGGATTTGTCATTACACATGGTACTGATACACTAGCCTATACTTCAGCAGCGTTATCCTATATGCTGCAAGGGTTACAAAAACCGGTTGTTGTAACTGGATCCCAAGTTCCAATTAGCTTTAGTCGAACCGATGCCGTAAAAAATGTTGCGGATTCAATTCGATTTGCTTGTGAAGATATTGGTGGCGTTTTTGTTGTCTTTGATGGACGAGTTATTATTGGAACCCGTGCAGTCAAAATTAGAACGAAAAGTTATGATGCTTTTGAGAGTATTAACCATCCTTATGTTGCATATATAACTGGGAACGATGTTAATTACTATTTCAAACCAGAGTTGGTGCAGCAAGAATTAAGTGTAGATACACGTATTTCTCCAGATGTATTTGTTTTAAAATTGTTTCCAGGAACGAAGCCTGAAGTATTTGATTTTGTGAAATCTTGCTATCGAGGTGTCATTATTGAAAGTTTTGGCAATGGGGGTCTTCCGTTTGAGGAACGGAACTTATTACCCAAGATTAAGGAATTAACTGAGGCTGGTATAGCCGTTATCATAACTACTCAATGCTTAGAGGAAGGGGAAGACCTTTATCTCTATGAGGTTGGAAGAAAGGCAGCACAATATAATATCACACTATCAGGTGATATGAACACCGAAGCTATTGTTTCCAAGCTAATGTGGGCGCTTGGAAAAACAAATGATAGTTTAGAGGTAAAGACACTCATGGAAACCCCCATTGCGTGGGATTTAACAACTGATTACGAATAAATAGATTGAAGACCGTTTAATTATTTGAACGGTCTTCTTGCAATGAATGGCTGTTTGTATGTATCTATTACTTCCTTTTAGTAGAATCAGCATCCCCAAATTCAACTAGGAAATTGGTACTGAAAGCGTCCTTGCTCACTCAAATTCTATTCTCTAGAGGACTTCTATTATAGTCTTTTTTATCCATTCACTTTATATATTTACTCCTATAGTATAAATAATAAATGCAAGGAAAGAAGGAAGATCGTGAACACGGATCAAGCTTTTGATTTGTTAATGGAAGCAGGAGTCACAGAAGATACTAGTATTCAAACGGTTAGACGGTGGCTCCGTGAAAGAAAGATTAACTACGAGGGAACAGGACAACGGGATTCAGGATACATAATTGATAATTCAGATCAAGTTTTTAACATGTTAAAGGATGCAGGTGTAACCGATAGCATCGCATTTCAAATTGTTCGTCGCTTGCTGCATGAAGGTAAGATTCAAACCGTGGGGACTCGAAATCGGAAAATAAATAACCAGCAAAATGAAATTGATTCAAAGCAATTTATAGTTAGTTCGTCAGATCAAGAAAAGGTCGTCCACCAATTGAAAATAAGAATAAAAGCACAGGATGAACATATAAAAGGGATTGAACATCTACATAAGACGTCCGTAACCAATTTAATTAAGCAAAGAGATATTTTACATAAAGAAATTGCCAACCTAAAGAATGAGAAAAGTGAATTACAAAAGGAAACCAAGAAATTACTTAAAGAAAATATTGATTTAACTAATGAATTGTTAAAATTAAAAGAAGAACTTTTTAAAGGAAACAAAAGAGGTACTGATAAGACACATGACGTTCCCCCTTCTTCACCTAACACGAATGATTATCGTCAAAAATTAGGTCTTTCAAAAATGGCGAGCGATAAAGAAGTTTTAACCAGATATAAAAAATTATTAAAAATAACTCACCCAGATCACGGCGGTAATGCCACAGCCTTTCATTTCATTAAAACCGATTATGATTATTTTAGAAATAGTATCAAATTGAAATAGATTGGGTTCGGTTGTCAATAACTCCTATTGACGACCGAACCCAATCTTTTTTCATATCTTATGTCGCCAATTCCCCTATTGGCGACTTTTTTGTCCTTGCTATAAGTTTTAGAAACAAGAAAAATTAAATAAAAAATTTATAAAGAAGGAAGAATGATAAGAGGTCTTTTTGCTCATTAAGTATGATCTAACTAATATTATTAATATTAAAGTAATTAGCATATGGGAGGAACATCATGTGGCAAAAGCTTAAGGAAAAAATGCTATGGGTATCCTTGTTATTATTAGTTATCTGCATGATCTTTGGAGAAAACGTTGCTACATGTACAAATAACGAAAACACCCACAAACACATAATTACCGTTTATCTGGCCGGAGATTCGACTGTTTCTGATTATTCCAGCTCGTTAGCACCCAGGGCAGGCTGGGGACAGGTTTTAAATCGGTTTTTCGATAATAAGATTGTCGTAAAAAATGAGGCCTCATCTGGCAGGAGTTCAAAAAGTTTTATTGATGAAGGGAGACTCAAATCAATCTTAGATCAGATTGAGAAGGGTGATTACCTGTTTATTCAATTTGGTCATAATGATGAAAAAAAAGAGGATCCAACCCGTTATACGGAGCCCTATTCAACCTATAAAAGCTATTTAAAACAATATATTGACGGTGCCCGCGCTAAACAAGCTATTCCTGTTCTAGTGACACCTGTTGAACGCCGGCGTTTTTCTGAAAAAGGAAGAGCGCGTGATACGCACGGGGAGTATCCTGCTGCCATGAAGGAGCTTGGAATGGAAGAAAATGTACCTGTCATTGACCTTACTGCCAAAAGCAAGGCATTGTTCGAGGAGGTTGGACCAGAAGAAACGAAGAATATTTTCCTTTGGCTTGATGCAGGAGAGAATGTTAACTATCCAGACGGAGTTCAGGATAACACTCATTTCCAGGAGGCTGGTGCTGAGAAGACTGCCCGTCTTGTGCTTGAAGGCATCGAGGAATCAAAGCTAGTACCGCTTTGTAATCACATTTTGAAATAAGGAAGAAAAATTAAGTGAGGAACTATCATGTGATAGTTTCTTTTTTTTCTCAAATCGGAGGCCTTCCACAAAGAAATCTTCTAATATAAGATATAATGTACATTGTAGTAATCCATACAGTTTAACAAGGAGGGGAAAACAGCCTGAAAACAAGAAAAATATCACTCCAGACCAAAATATTTGGGCTGGTCCTATTACTAGGATTATTGTTGATCCTGCTGCTGACCACATTTTTCAGCTATATGGAAAGTAAACAAATAGAGGAAAATAAGGGCAGGCTGGCACTGGAAATCTCCCGAACGGTTTCATTCATACCGCCCATTATCACCGCCTTTCAAACAAGTGACCCATCGAAAACAATTCAGCCCATTGCCGAAAAGATTCGCACTGAAACTGGTGCTGAATTCGTTGTTATAGGAAACAAAAATGGAATAAGGTATTCGCACCCTTTAAAATCTTTGATCGGGAAGAAAATGACAGGCGGAGATAACGAAAGGGCCATTAAAAATCAGGAATATTATGTATCTAAGGCAAAGGGGTCACTTGGACCTTCAATTAGAGGTAAATCTCCTATTTTCAACAAAAAGGGAGAGGTAATTGGAATCGTTTCTGTTGGATTTTTGCTTGAAGATGTCCATCAGCAAATCTTGAAAACTGTCACCAAGGTACTTCTTGTTTCACTCTTTGCTGTTTTGATTTCACTGATCGGTAGTATCTTACTAGGACGGAATATCCGTAAAGATACAATGGGGCTTGAACCTTATGAGATTGCCGCACTTTATAAAGAAAAGAACGCAGTACTACATGGAGTAAAAGAGGGGATTTTAGCCATAGATAATGAGGGCTACATAACGATGATGAATCAACCCGCCAAGAGACTTTTACATATTAAGGGATCTGTCCGCCATCTAAAAGTAGATGGGTTGTTTCCTTCAGACTATTTATATGAGGTATTAAAATCGGGAAATCCTCAAGTTGATAAAGAAATGGTCTGGAAAGATAAAACAGTGATCGTCAACTGTACGCCACTCTTTGAAGCGTCTGGGATAAGTGGAGTGGTTGCTTCGTTTCGTGATAAAACAGAAATTGAGCAAATGGTAAACACCCTATCAGAAGTAAATAGATATTCGGAAGATCTGCGTGCGCAAACACATGAATATTCCAATAAATTATATGTGTTATTAGGTCTTCTTCAGCTAGGAGAATATGAACAGGCAATCGATATGATTCAAACGGAAACACAGGTATTGCAATTTCAGAATTCTATTGTTTTTAACCATATTAAAGATACGAAAGTACAGGCCATCCTTTTAGGGAAACTTGGAAAGGCTTCAGAAAAGAAAGTAAAGTTTGAGGTTGTATCAGATAGCTATTTAGAGGCATTGCCATCCCATTTTAAGCTATCTAATCTAATAGTCATACTTGGAAATTTAATAGACAATGCGTTTGAAGCTGTCTATGGTTTAGATTCTCCTACAGTGAAATTTTTCGTTACCGATATAGGCAGCGATATCATTTTTGAGATTGCTGATAATGGGAAGGGATTTAGTGATAATGAAATTCCGCTTCTATTTGACAGGGGATATTCTTCTAAAAAAGGAGCTGAACCAAGGGGATTTGGCCTATCTAATGCTGAAGAGGCAGTGTTAGAAATGAATGGGATGATTGAGGTGCAAAGTACCCCGGAAAGTGGGACTGTCTTTACAGTTTACCTTCCAAAGGAATACGAGAGGAGACAAACACTTGACTAGGATAAAAGTAGCTATAGCTGAAGATGATTTTCGAGTTGCCGATATCCATGAGAAATTTTTAACAAAGTTTAATGAAATTGATGTTGTTGGTAAATCATTGAATGGTGATCAGACACTTCAAATTCTAACGGATAAAACCCCTGATTTATTGATTCTCGATGTGTATATGCCTGATATGCTCGGATCCGATCTGCTCCCAATTATCAGGGAGCGTTTTCCAAGGGTTAGTATAATTATGATCACAGCAGCGACCGATAAAGTTTTCCTAGAAAAAGCATTAAGCTACGGAGTAGAAAATTATTTGATTAAACCTGTAAATAAGGAAAGATTTGACGAAGTCATTTTAGAATATATAAAAAAACACTCGCTCCTAACTTCCAGACAAGATGTAGACCAGAATTATGTTGACCTCCTGTTTGGTAATAAAAAGATTGAAAAGGTGGGAAGGGGCACAGGATTACCTAAAGGAATTGATGAAATCACACTTGGAAAGGTGAAAAATGCACTTCAGATTAATAACCAAGGCCTTTCAGCTGAAGAAGTTGGAAAGGAAATTGGAGCATCCCGGATTACTGCACGCCGATATTTAGAATACCTATCCTCCATTAATGAAGCAAAAGCGGAGGTGGTTTATGGTATTGTCGGGAGGCCGGAAAGAAAATATTATCCTGTTTAATAAGGGTGCCTAAAGGCATCCTCAGGCTGTCGCGAAACTTTCGGCAGCCTCTTATTTTCTACAATAAC